>JAZNGR010000112.1:0-4164 GCA_045576575.1 Eubacteriales bacterium | reverse complement strand
CCATCTGCCAAACGGGCAAGCAGCGCCGCCGCTTCCGGTTCCAGCGTAAACCCTTCTTTTTCCGCTACATATGCCAGACGCTTGGCAATCAGATCCGGAGTTAACCGTTTAAAATCAAACCGCTGACAGCGGGAAAGGATGGTGGCAGGGATCTTATGGATCTCGGTGGTCGCCAACACGAAAATAACATGGGCAGGCGGCTCTTCCAAGGTCTTCAAAAGGGCATTGAAGGCCTGATTACTCAGCATATGCACCTCGTCAATGATATAGACCCGATACTTGACCGCCGCGGGCGCATAGATCAATTCTTCCCGCAGCTCCCGCACATCCCCAACGCCGGTATTGGTGGCGGCGTCGATCTCCACCACATCCATGGTGGACTCATTTAAAATGCCGAGACATTGAGGGCAAGCATTACAAGGATCACCCTCGGCCCCATCGGAACAATTGACTGCTCTTGCCAAGATCTTGGCACAACTGGTTTTGCCGGTTCCCCGGGTACCGCAGAACAAATAGGCATGGGAAATATTCCCATCGGCGATCTGCGCCCGAAGGGTTTTCACGATATGCTCCTGCCCCAATACATCCGAAAAGGTCAGGGGACGGTATTTTCGATATAAAGCCTGATACATTCAACTCTCCTGTAAAATAAGAATTACCTTTGCAAGACAGCCCTTCGGACTCAAAACAGGTATTCGGCACACATAGACGAAGATCCGCTTAATGCTGCTCGGTTCCCCGCCTGACATGGTTCACGGCACGCCTATTGCGCCGCGCCCGTCTCTCAACATCCGGAGTGCTGCCTTGCAAAGGCAACTCTCTCAATCAAACCGCGGAAGAGCGGTTTCCCGCTCTTCTCGGTTCGCTATATTTAATTTTAACACAATTCTTTGAAAAGTACAAGAATTATAAGCAGAAATCATTCAAAATATAATTGAATTTTTTCTCAAAGGCATCGGCAAGGTTCAGAATCTCACCGTCGGCAAAAGCTTTGCCTACAATGCTCATTCCGATGGGCAGACCTTCCTTGGTATAACCGCAAGGGGTGCTAACCGCAGGCAGACCGGCAATATTCACCGTAACGGTATAAATATCCGCCAGATACAGCTCGGTGGGATCTTCGCTCTTGGTGCCGAATTTAAAAGCGACTTCAGGGGTGGTCGGTGTCAGGATGCAATCGCAGGTCTTGAAGATCTCCTCATACTCCTTACGGATCCGCCGCCGAAGCAGACTTGCCTTCTTATAATAGGCATCGAAATAGCCGCTGGAGAGGGCATAACTGCCCAGCAGGATACGACGCTTCACTTCATTGCCAAAGCCTTCATTACGAGTGGCGATCAGCCGCTCATCAAAGGAATTGCCTTCCTTGGAAAGGTGACCGTAGCGCACACCGTCGTAGCGGGCCAAATTGGAAGATGCTTCCGCCGAACCGATCAGATAATAGGCGGGGATGGCATATTTCAACGAGGGCATGGACACCTCTTTGATGATACAGCCCATCGCCTCAAATTCCTTAACGGCATTCTCCACCGCGGCCTTGATCTCTTCATTGAGACCCTCGCCGAAGAATTCCTTGGGAATACCGATCACCGTTCCCTCAATAGGAGCGCCCATCATCTCTGCAACAGGCTCCGAGGGGCGGGAAGTCATATCCATGGGATCCTCCCCGGAGATGGCATCCAGAAGGATGGCGCAATCTCGCGCACTCTTTCCGATAGGACCGATCTGATCCAAGGAAGAGGCAAACGCCACCAGACCCGAACGGGAAACTCTGCCGTAGGTGGGCTTCAGACCGGTAACACCGCAAAAAGCGGCAGGCTGACGGATGGAACCGCCGGTATCACTACCCAGCGATGCCACGCAAAGACCCGCGGCAACTGCCGCGGCACTTCCGCCGGAGGAACCGCCGGGAACACAGCCGGTATCATAGGGGTTATGAGTATTGCCGAAATAAGAGGTGGTGGTGGAAGCACCCATGGCAAACTCGTCCATATTCAACTTGCCGAGGAAAATGGCACCATCTTCCTCTAATTTTTCTGCAACAGTAGCATTATAGGTGGGCACAAAATCTTCCAACATACGGGATGCGCAGGTGGTGCGCAGACCCTTGGTGCAGATATTATCCTTGATGCCCAGCACAATGCCGGTCAGGGGCTTGGCGCACCCCTCCTCGATCATTTTCTGCGCCCGCTCCGCCTGCTCCATCGCCTTTTCGTTAACCGTAATATAGGCATGGATGGCGGGGTCCAGTTTTTCAATACGGTCGAGATAATATTGAGTCAGTTCCATGGCGGTGATATCGCCGCCGTCCAAGAGACCTCTCAATTCTTTTATGGATTTCAAATGCAGATTCATCGCGGCACCTCTCAATCCATCAGCTTCTGCACCGCGATAAAGTGGTAGAGCTTACCCTTGGCATTGGCCAGAGCGTCTTCCACCGGCATGGAGGGCTGTACTTCATCTTCCCGCAACAGCTCCATCCCGCCCTCGGCGGTGAGAGGATACTCCTCCTCCGAGATCTCCACCTCGGTGATGGTATCCATCAGTTTCATAATGCTTTCCATATCCTTGGCCATCCGCTCCTTTTCCGCGCCCTCAAAGGAAAGGCGGGAAAGGCTTGCCAGATGGTCGATTAAAGCAAGATCTTTCATCTTCATTCAACATCCTTATTTTTCGTCGGAGGTATAGTTGGGAGCCTCTTTGGTGATATGAATATCATGAGGATGGCTCTCCCGAAGACCCGCGCCGGTGATCTTCACAAACTTGCCGTTTTTCTTCAGTTCGGCGATGGTTGCAGTTCCGCAATAGCCCATACCGGAGCGCAAGCCGCCCATCAGCTGGAATACGGTATCGCCCATAGCGCCCTTAAAGGGAACGCGGCCTTCCACGCCTTCGGGAACCAGTTTCTTGGTACCGGTCTGGAAATAGCGGTCGGCAGAGCCCTTGGCCATAGCAGCCATAGAGCCCATTCCGCGGTAGGTCTTGAAGCGGCGGCCCTGATAAAGCTCTTCCTCACCGGGGCTTTCCTCACAGCCTGCCAGAAGGGAGCCGATCATAATCACATCGGCACCGGCGGCAATAGCCTTCACAATATCACCGGAATACTTGATACCGCCATCGGCGATCATGGGAATATTATGGCGGGTGCAGACCTCTGCCACATCCATCACAGCAGTCAGCTGAGGCACACCGATACCGGAGACCACACGGGTCGTACAAATAGAACCGGGGCCGATCCCCACCTTAATGGCATCAGCGCCTGCGGCAATGAGATCCTCAGCGGCGGCTGCGGTGGCAATATTACCGGCAATGACCTGCACACCGGGGAAATTCTCCTTCACAAGTTTTAAGGTCTTGAAAATATTCGCGGAATGACCATGAGCGGAATCCAGCACCAGGGCGTCTACCCCTGCTTCGATCAGCGCACCTGCCCGTTCCAGCACATCCTTCGTCACGCCGATGGCAGCGGCACAAAGCAGGCGGCCCTGCTCATCTCTTGCGGAGTTGGGATACTGAACGCTCTTCTCAATATCCTTGATGGTAATGAGCCCTGCCAACTTGCCGTTCTCATCCACCAAAGGCAGCTTCTCCACCCGATGCTTCTGCAGGATCTCTTTGGCCTGATCAAGGGTAGTCCCCACAGCGGCAGTAATCAGACGCTCCTTGGGAGTCATTACAGTAGAGATCTTCACATTGAAATCGGTCATAAACCGCATATCACGGTTCGTGATGATGCCCACCAGCTCATCATTCTCGCAGATGGGTACACCGGAGATCTTATACTTGCCCATCAAAGCATCGGCCTCATAGACAAAGTTATCGGGAGAAAGGAAGAAGGGATCATTGATAACGCCGTTTTCGCTGCGCTTCACCCGCATAACCTCTTCGGCCTGCTGCTCAATGGTCATATTCTTATGAATAACACCGATGCCGCCCTCGCGCGCCATGGCAATGGCCATTTTACTCTCGGTAACGGTATCCATTGCCGCACTCATCAGGGGCACATTCAGCTTGATCTTATTGGTAAGACGAGTGGAGAGATCCACTGCATTGGGCAGTACATCGCTCTTGGCAGGAACCAACAGCACATCATCAAAGGTCAATGCTTCTTTTAATACTTTTTCAGCGTACATACATCCTTCTCCTTTTTACTTTAATTGAAAT
>JAZNGR010000111.1:0-12312 GCA_045576575.1 Eubacteriales bacterium | reverse complement strand
GGCTTTGGGCTTTGCATCTTTGCCATGGTGTTTTTACCGCATTTTATGCCCTCGCATACAGCTGCCGCCGCCATCTCGGGAATCTTTTCCTGTGTGCTGACGGCGTATAACGCTTTTTGCTATCGCAAACACATCGCCTTTAAAACCGCCTGGCCGATGATTATTGCATCGCTGATCTCCATCCCCATTGCGGTGCATTTTTCAGCGGCCGTTTCCGCTCGTATTTTTAAGATCCTTCTGGGATGTGTGCTGATCGTCTTAAGCGTTTACTTTATCTTTTTCAATAAAAATGTAAAGATCAAGGCAACCCCTATGAGCGGCGTTCTGGCCGGTGCTCTGGGCGGCGGATTGGGTGGACTTTTCTCCACCGGCGGCCCGCCCATCGTGTTATATCTGAACAATGCCATCTCCGATAATCTGGTCTATTTTGCCACCATCTCCTTTTATTTCGCCTTTACCGACGCTTATGCCACAACGGTACGGGTGATCAACGGCATCATTACGCCGCAGTTGCTGCTTTATGCAGTGATCGGCGTGGCGGGCTGCCTGGTGGGAGATTTCATCGGCAAGAAGGTTTTCGACAAGTTGGATTCCGATAAATTGAAAAAAATTATTTATATCGGGATGATTATCAGCGGCATTGTTATGTTTTTTTAAGGAGGAATAAAGATGTTTAAAAAAATCACAGCGTTGTTTCTGATCACTATGATGCTTTTGACCGCAGGCTGCGGCAAGAAGCCGGTGGAGCAGCCCCCCGAGGAAACGCCCAATGAGCCGGTGGTTCAGGAGCCGGTAAAGCCTGCCGACAGTCTCAATCCCCTAACCGGTGTTTATGAGACCGAAGGCATTGCTAAGATCCGCCCAGTCGCGGTGATGATCAACAACGATGTGCGCGCGCAAAATGCCCAGGCGGGTCTTCCCGAGGCGGATATCATTTATGAAAGCGAGATCGAAGGCGGCGAAACCCGCTTAATGGCGGTTTTCCAAGATGTGGAAAAGGTACAGAATATCGGCACCATTCGTTCTGCCCGCTATGCCTATATTGATTTGGCGATGGGGCATAATGCTGTTTATATTCACCGGGGTTGCGATGAGCGGTATGCAGGTCCTCATCTTCATGATATGGATGATATCGACATCCACGAAGGAAACTATGGCGAGCGGCTGAAGAACGGCCTGGCGCTGGAGCATACCTTATATACCCACGGCCCTGTATTATGGGGCGGGATCGCCTCCCGTTTCAATACCGCGCTGGAGGGGGTTCAGCCCTGGCAAAGCTTTGCCAAGGAGACCGATACGGTGACGCTCACCGGCGGCGCCGCCAATAAGGTGACCGTTGCTTTCTCGGGCAATTTCAAATCCATTTTTGTATACGACAGCGCAACCGGGCTATATGAGCGAAACTTTAAAGATCGCATCCCTACCGAGTATTTCACCAAAGAATCCACCAAGGTGAAGAACGTTGTGGTTTGCCTGACCGAGATTAAGGATTATCCCGATGGAGAGCATCGTTTTATCGGGCTCACAAGCGGCGAGGGCTACTATTGCACCAATGGTACCTATCAGCCCATCAAATGGAGCAAGGGTGATGCCAATGCGCCCCTGAAGTTCACCAATGCCGACGGTACTCCCTTAACCATGAGCGCCGGCAACACCTGGGTCTGCTTCTCTTCTGCTCGGTATTCGGTACCGACGATGGAGTGATTTCATGCATTATTTGAATCAAAAGGACTACCCGCATATTCCTTATCCCCATACCATGGCCAGCGGCGGAGTGGCGGGGCACCTGAAAACGGTAGCCTCTTCCGGCTGCGGACTTTGCGCGGCGGCGATGGCGGTGGAATTGCTGACAGAACGGCAGTTGGACCTGGAGGAGAGCGTAAAATGGGCGGTAGAGAGCGGCGCCAACCATAAGTTGGGCACCGATATGACCGTCTACGGCCCGCTGATCGCCGAAAAGTTGGATCTGACCTATGAGGCCACGGACCGCTTGCCGGTGGTTTTGGCGCATCTTCGGAAGGGCGGTCAGGCGGTAGCATTGATGCACGGCGATACCGAAGACTCGGTGGGGCTTTTTTCCCATCGGGGGCATTTTATCAGCCTGATCGGAGCGGAAGGAGAGGAATTCTGTATTCTGGATCCTTCCTATACCGCAGATAAATTCACCCTTCCTCAGCGGGCGGGCAAGGTGCGTACCGAACACGCGCCCTACCTGTATTGCTCCTTTGAAACACTTCACAGAGAGGTGGAAAAAGACCAACCCGCCTATTATTTGTTCGGATTAAAAAAATGAGCCGTTTTCGGCTCATTTTTTTATGGTTGCTCATTTTTAAAAACTATGATAAAATGAATTGATTCTATTATAGGGGAATGAAAGATGGAAAAACGCAACATTAGTTTAAATGACAGCGAGTTTTATAAGCAGGCTTGCTCTTATTTTTATTACCATGCCGAGCAGCGGACCACCATGATCAATTACTTCATTGCGGTCTTTGCCGGTGCTTTGGCGGTTTATGGCAGTCTGATTGATAAATTTCCGGTAGCAAGTTTATTGCTGGCGGTGTTTTTGGGCGTGGTCTCGGTGCTGTTTTACATGATCGACCTTCGAAACAAGTTTGATGTGAAGGAAAGTCAACATGTGATTGTGGAATATGAGCGGGCGCTTGGCCTTCATAAACCCGAAGAAGGAAACTCCCGTGCTTATGGCGTTTTCAGCAATGAGGACGATGTTTATTGGTGCTATGATCAAAAAGAACGCAACGGTGATCCGCGGTATGTTCGCCTGCGGGCCCTTTATAAGGCGGCGCCTGATAAGAGTGATCTGCCGGAAGAAGCCAAGGAATTGATGGAGGCTCTCTGCATTGAGCGAGGAGTTTCGGAGAAGGTCTTGCTGGGGAGCCTGACGGCGTCGCCCATCGCCCATCTTTCCTCCTGCATCAAATGGCTGTATTGGTTATGTATGGCCATCAGCGTATTGGTCTTTGTTTTGGCATTATTGGTAGTTTGCGGAGTGTTGAACATCGGATGAAGAAGTTTGCAGTAATTTTTGATATGGACGGCACCCTTCTGGATACCCAATGGGTGCATATTCCCGCTTGGGAGCAAGCGGGAAGGAAGCAAGGCTTTCAAGGGGTTGGCGATCATATCCCCGCAGTCTGCGGCATGAACGAGGCAGGCTGGTGCCAATACTTAGTGGATCATTTTCCCGGTTTGGATCTGAAACGGTTTATCAAGGATGCTGATGCCTATGTGGAGGCGCATTATAAAATCGCCTTCAAGAGCGGTGCGCGAAAGCTGCTGGATTGGCTTCACGCCGAGGGGATTCCCATGGCGGTGGCCTCGGGCAGTGATGTTTCCCAGGTGCGCGGCAATATGGAGATCCTGGGGGTCGCGGATTATTTTAAGGGCTTTTTCGGCAGTGAATCGGTGGAAAACGGTAAGCCCGCACCGGACATCTTTTTAAAGGCGGCGAAGGCTTTGGAGAAAGAGCCTGCCGAATGCATTGTTTTTGAGGATTCCCCCAACGGCATCCGCGCCGCGGCCGCCGCAGGAATGAGATGCTTCGGGGTTCCCGATGTGGTGCCCTTTGATGAGGAACTTCGCAGCCTGCTGTATCGGGAGCTGAAGACCATCGATGAGGCCATTCCCTATTTAAAGGAGATATAAAAAATGACAGAAATGATCTTGGTCGGAATCGGCTTTGCTCTTCTGGTGATCGCAGGGATCGCCGCCATTGCTCATCGCCATAATACCAGCCGCTGCATCAGCGATATTATGCTGGGTATTCTGGGCTGTACCTTCTTTATGATCCTTCCCACGGATTGGGGCAATGAGGATTGGCTCCATCGGAGCCTTTCCGCCCTGCTTTACAGCTTCAAGGCCCTGGGAGGGCGGCAGGATATTAAGCAGCTTTATACCATTGTTTTACCGGAAAACTGGAAGGCGGCTTATATCACCGTCAATGATATCTGCTTTGCTCTGGCGCCGGTGCTGACCTCCGGGCTGGTTCTTTCCGGCTTCGGGGATATGGGGGAGCGGATGCGCTATTTCTTCCGCTTCGGGAAGACCTGCCATGTTTTTTCCGACCTCAACGACAATGCCCTCTCCCTTGCCAAAGGGATCAAGCAGAAGCGGGGGTTGAAGACGATTGTTTTCTGCAATACCAAGAATGCCGATAAAAAGCTGGCGGAAAAGGCGCGGAAGATGGGCGGCATCTTGCTCCATAAGAAATGCGAAGACCTGCGGCTTAATTGGCGCCACCGTCATTTTCAGTTTTATATGATCGCCGAGGATGAGGATGCCAATATTACCGCCGCCATCGGGGCGGTGGAGAAGCACCTTCGCGCCAAGGCAGGGCGGCTGACGGTAAATGCCTTTGCCCAAAGCGGCTCCAATATCAATGCGGCGGAGAGTATGGAGAAGGGGAATGTAACCTTACGGTTTATTGACGAGATCGCCCTCTTTTGCAACCATCTGCTGTTTGAGCATCCCCTTTATGATCTGCCCGAAGGCCGAAAAGAGATCTCGGTGATGCTGGTCGGTTGCGGGCGGTGCGGTCTGCAGATGCTGAAGACGGTTGTCTGGTGCGGGCAGATCGAGGGCTATTCTTTGAAGATCCGCGCCTATGATAAAGAGGCGAAGTCCATCCGCAAGGAGTTTTACGCCCTCTGTCCCGAGCTGGAGAGCAAGGAATACGATATTGATTTTATCACCGCCGATGTAACGGCCGATGATTTTGAAAAGGCCCTTCAGGATGGGCTGGATGCCACTTATGTGGTGGTGGCCACGGGAGATGATCAGCTGAATATCACCACCGCCGATCGGCTGCGGGGGATCTTCCGCCGCCGTAATCAGGCCTACGATAATACTCCCCCCATTTTTACCCGCGTGCGGGCGGGGGAGAAGGCCAAGAACCTGGCCCACGCTTCCTATCTGGATTCCCGCGCCATTACCCTCTTCGGCAATACCGAGAGTATCTTTGCCGAGCGCACCCTCTTTGATACCAAATTGGAGCGGCTGGCGCTGGCGGTGCATCTGAGCTATTGCGGCTCTCTGGGGGCAGATCCTCGGAGCGAAGCCTTCAAAAAGGATGTGCGCTCCTTTGAGACCCAGGAATATAACCGCCGTAATTCCATGGCTGTGGCGTTGCATATCCCCGCCAAGCTGGTCAGCTGCGGGTGTATGGACAGCAAGGATTATGAACTGACCGAAGAGGTTGCCGCTTCCTTTGAGAAGCAGGTGGAGGGGCATCTTATGATGCTGGCGGAAAATGAGCAGGCCCGCTGGAACGCCTTTATGCGCAGTGAGGGCTGGCGGGGCGCCGATCATACCTTTATGAAGAGTTATGCCAATCTTTTGAAGGATCATCGGGATAAGCTGGCAAAGATCCATCCCGCCATTACCGATTGGGAAGCGCTGGAGGCATTATCAAAAGTCTATAATCAGACGCGGCAGGAGGTTGATCCCTCTTTCAAGCCGGAGAATTTCAAAAAATCCAATCTGGATATCATCAAAGCCATCCCCGCCATCATTCGCTTTGGGGAGAAGGAGTAAGCTATGTATACACCCAAACCCATTCCCACCGATCAGATCCGATTACCCGAGGAACTGCTGGAGCTGACGGAGAAGATTGCCGAAAATGTCCATGAAGTATGGGCACAGAGCCGCATTCGGGAGGGCTGGACCTACGGAGAGAAGCGGGACGACGATAAAAAGGAGACCCCCTGCCTGGTCCCTTATGGGGAATTACCCGAGATCGAAAAGGAATATGACCGCAAAACCGCCATGGAGACCATCAAACTGATCCTCTCTTTGGGCTATCGATTGGAGAAATAAGCCATGCTTTGCCAAACGCGAGACGGTTCCCCCCTGCAGGGCAAAAAGCAGATCTATCTCTGCGCCCATCCCGAGGATCGGGATTTCTATTTAAAGGAGCTCAAAGAGGATCTCTATTATTTCATCAATTGCGCCCTCTGGCATGATGACGGTGCCCCGTTGACCGGCGAAAACCGCGCGGTTTTTTATCGGGGTATGGATCTGGTGTTGGTACCGGTGACGGAGCGGTTGCTTTTTACCGAAAATGAGGTGCGAGATCGGGAGATCCCGCGGTTGCTGGAACTGAAGGTTCCCCTTTTGCCGGTGATCACCGCCGCGGGGCTGTTTGATGAGACCAACCGCTTATTTGAGAATCGGCAGGTCTTGGATCTTTATACCAAGGATGAGACCGCTCTCGGTTATTTTGAGAAGCTGGAGCGGTATCTGAAGGGAGTCCTCACTGCGGAGGCGGAGGAGGAAGAACTGAAAAGCGCCTTTTCGGGCTCGCTGTTTCTCAGCTACCGTAAAAAGGATCGGGCCATAGCGCTGGAACTGATGGATCGGTTGCGGCAGGATCCCGCCTTAAGAAGGGTGGGGCTGTGGTATGATGAATTCCTGACCCCCAGCGAGAACTTCAACGAGGAGATCAAGGAATCCATCCGCGAAGCCAAAGGGGTCGTGATGCTGATCACCCCCAATACCCTGGAAAAAGAAAACTATATTATCACCGATGAATACCCTTACGCAAAGGCACAGGGAAAACCTATAGTGGGGATCACCTGCGGAGTGGATCCCGCCGAGGCCCTGGCCGCTTTTCCTGCCCTTCGGGAGTGCCGCCCCATAGAGGAGGCGGCCGCCGCGGCGCAGTTTGCCGTTTCCGAAGAGCCGAAGCCCGATGCTCTGCGGCTGTATCGGCTGGGATGCGCCTATCTCAACGGCATCGGCACCCAGCGGCATTATCCTTATGCCATGGAGTATCTTTCCGACGCCGCAGAAGAGGATGCCCCTGCCGCCGCACTGCTGGCGGAGCTGTATTTCCGCGGCATCGGAGCAGAGCCCAATCGTGAGCAGGGCTTGGCTTGGGTGGACTGTTGGCTGGAGATCCTTTTGAAGGAGCATCTTGCCCATCAAACCGCCCAAGGGGCCGAAGAACTGCTGGAGGGCTTGCTGACTGCCGCCCGCTATTATAACGAAGCGGATCGTGATGCGGAATGCCGTGGCCTTTACGAGGATGCCCTGAAGCTGGCAAGTGAGCAAAGCGAGGAGCGGTTGGCCGAGGTTTTGGAGGCCTATGGCGTTTACCTGCTGGAGCGGGAAGAGGATGCCAAGGCGGCGCGGCTTTTGGAGAGCGCCGAGGGCATTCTGGCGGAGAAGGACAACCGCGGCGAGCCCCTGGCCCGGATCCGCTATAATTTAGGTACCGTTTATCTGCGGCTGAACCGCGAGGAAGAAGCCATCCAATGCTTTCAGGCGGCGCTGGCGGTCTATGCAGGGCTTTCGGAGGAGCACCCCGAGCGCTATGGCGCTATCACTGTGAAGCTGATGGGCAATTTAGGGATCGCCTATCGCAATCAAGGGCGCCGAAGCGGCGGGAATGCCGCTTATGAGCAGGCGGAACTGTGGCTTTCGGGGGCGGCGGAGGCGGCTGAAAAACAGCGCGCCCACCAAAAGTCCCGACCGGAAGGGCTGAAGGCCAAATGCTATGGGATGCTGGGGCTCTTTTATCTCCAATGCGATGCGCAGGAGAAGAGCAAGGCCTGCTTTGAAAAAGCCATGGAGGCCTGCCGGGCGGCCATTGCAGAGGGCGATTCCCGCCAAGAGCTGTTGCTGGCAGAGACCCAATTGAACTATGCGGCCCTTTTGCGGCGGCAGGAGCAATGGGAGGAAGCCTTCTCTTGGGTAAAGAGCGCCGCGCTGATCTGGAAAAAACGCTTTACGGCGGCGCCCTTTTTATATGCCTTTTCCTATGCCAAGACGCTGATGGTGGCAGGGATCCTTTGCGGCAAGCTTCAAAAACCTACCGATGCGGAAGCCTATTTCCAATCGGCGCTGAAGCTGTATCAGGGCACCGGCCGCAGGGATGATCATCTGCTCCATGATGTGGCGGAATGCTATCTGGAGTACGGAGCGGTCTTGCAGGCAGAGGGGCGCAAGGAGCAGGGAGAGCAATTGATCCGCCATGCTCTGGGGCTTTTTGAAAAGTTGAAGGAAAACGCCCCCCATTATTATGAAAAACGCTGTCGGGAGGCAGAAGCCTTATTATAACAAAAAGTGGTTCAAGCATTGCTTGAACCACTTTTTTGATCTTCAAAGACGAAAACATTGACGGTGCCCGAGGTATAGGTTCCGCCGTCTAAAACCACGACCCCTTCTCCATGGAAGATGGAAGGATCCGTATTTTCGCGGGAGGGATCGAATTTATGGGCGTAAAAGGCGGGCATATGGCCGCAAACGATGGTTTTATCGGGCAGGCGGTCGCAGGAGGTATACATCTCGTTCCATTTGACCCACCGCGCCTTTTCCCAGCGGGCAGGAGAGGCCTTTCGCCATTGGGGATCGATATAAAAACCGTCCCCGCGGATGCCGGTGGGGAGCCAGCCGTGGGTAAATACATATTGCGCGGTCTCGTAATAGTCCACCGTTTCTTCTATAAAAGCGGTGATTCGATCCAGCATTCGGCTCTTGCCGGTAAAATCCACCCGCCCCAGGGCATCAATGGCGTATTTCCCGAAAAGCTCGCTGATGGTCTCTACCGTACCGTTGCGGAAATTATGCTCCTTCAGCCGCCCGCTGCGGAAGATCTCTAAGAGCATATCCTCATGGTTGCCCCGCAGAAGCACCTTATTTCTCAAGCGATCCAGATATTGGAGCACCTTTAGGTTTTCATTGCCCCGATCAAAATAATCCCCGCAGCCGATGAGAAGATGCTGCTCATTTTTCGGGTCGAAGCCCGCCTCATCCAGAGCGGCCTTGAGGGCGGTATAATGACCGTGAATATCGGAAACGGCAAAGCAGATCATCGCTCCTCCTCCAGATCGATCAGCCGCCCCAGCTCCGAGCAGAGCACCGCTAAATTAAAAAAGCGGAAGAGGGCGGGGATCCAATTTTCTGAGGGTGCCTTTAGGGAGAGTTCTTTTTCCGAAAGAGTTGCCCCGAAGCGGTTGAGATAGGGCTCAAAATCGGCGCGGCAGACTTCGGGATCTTCATGCCCCCAATAAAAGCTTTCCAGAATGGAGCCCTCCAATTGATGAGCAAAGGCATCGCGGATGCAGACCTCCTCCTCCGGGAGTTCAAACCGAAAGCCCACCGAATGGGAATTGAGGGAATAGCGGGTGCCGATGAAAAGGGTGGAGCCCAGCTGCTCGTCATAGCCGAAGGTGATCTTTTCCCCGAGAGAGCGAAGCAGGGCATCAAAATCAAAGGGTTCACTTTCCCGTGGGAAGGAAATATCGGGGTCGCAGTGGAGCCCTTGCTCATCTAAATTTGCCCAATAGAGATCGGCATGGGCGGCAAAGACCAAGGTCTGTAGGTAATGGAAAAAGCCCCAGGGCTGGGAAAAGGCACCGATGATCCGCCCCTCCTCCACCGAGAGGTTTTTGCGGATGCGGGCAAAGATCGCATCAAAATTTCCACGTTCCCGAAGGCAGGAAAGGGCGCAACCGTTGTCGTGGACATACCAGCAGCCCTCCCAAAAGCCAAAGGTGAGTTTGAGGGGCTTCTCTTCGCCGAAGAAATGGGGAATTACCAGCCCATATTGCTCCTTTTGCACCTGCAGGGCGGCGTAAAAGGCCTTCTCCAGCGCCTCGGGCTCCATAAATTTGGCGGCGGGGCGCCAATCCCGCAAAGCCTTGGCGCGGTGGGCCTTTTCCTGCAAGGCTTGCTGCAGAAGACCCAGCTCGGCGATCACATCGTCATAAATCTCCCGATCGGTCATCGCCAGCGTATCGGCGATGGAAAAATCCTCCCGAAAGGCAGGTTTGGCAGAGGGGCGGTTGGCAGGCTCCAAGGCCTTTACCGCCGCCAAAAAGGCAAGATCGGCGGAAAGGAGAGTCCCGCCCCGCTCCTGCAGTACTTTTTGCAAAAGGGCGGTATTCTCCTTGAAGAAATCGGCGGTATCGGCGGCGCGGTTGGCCCGAAAGCCCCGATAAAGCAGAGTCCCGCTCCCCCGAAAGACCCGCTTGAAGAGAAAGCGCAGCCGCTCCTCCTCAAAAGGGGGGAACTCCCCATGATCATAAGGGGTAAGCCCTTGGTATTTTTGGGCGCAATGCTCCGCCATGGCCATCAGCAGGCAGGTGGCGGTGAGGCAGGGGAGCGCCAGCTCCCGTTGGATGCGCTCGGCCTGCTCTGTAAGATGTTTTAAAAAGATGGTTGGATTCATAAGGTACCTCCCAAAATGGAAATAGCGGCGCGAACATCCTCGGGGGAAAGCCCCTCCCGCAGATTGGAGGTGCGGACGAAATGTCCGCGGAGGAAATCGGCGCTTAAAAAGCGGTCGTCCAATATAGCAAATTGCTCTGTCGGATGAGCCTTCAGCCAAGCGGCGATCTCCTGCTCTCTTCCTTCGGAAAGGGCAGGGGTTTTATCATAAACAGTCAGCCCATAGGATGCAAAAAGACGGTCCAGCGCGGAGCCCTTTTGCCAATGCTCCCGCCAGGAGGAGGTCAATACAACAGCGGCCTCGGTGGCATCGGTCAGTTCCTTTAAGAGGGCCATACGGGAGGGATCCAGGCAAACGCCCGCTTCTTTATGGCGGCGCAGATAGCCTAAGGAATTGAGCACACCGTCGATATCCAGAAACAAGACCTTCATTTTTCACCCCTCCTTTTTTTAAATCAGTTTAACATAGAACATTCGGTATTGCAACTGCTCTTTTCTCATGGTATAATTTGGGGAGTTCATATTCACAAGGAGTAAAAAATGAAGATCAAAGGTGCTATTTTTGATATGGACGGAACCCTGGTGGATTCCTTAGGCTATTGGCAGGTGCTCTGGGAGGCAATGGGGCGGCATTTCGGTTATGGTGAGGGCTTCCGCCCCTCTGCCGCCGATGATAAGCAGGTGCGTACCATGACCATCCGCGACGCTATGGAGCTGATCCATCAGCGGTATCATCTGGGGAAAAACGGTCAGGAGCTGACCGATTTTGCCAATGCCGATACCGTTCGGTTTTATAAAGAGGATGTAAAGGCCAAGGCGGGGGTGCTTCCCTTCCTTGCTTATTTGAAGGAGCAGGGGATCCCCATGTGCATCGCCTCGGCAACCGCCAAGGATCTGGTGGAGATCGCGGTAGAATATTGCGGCCTTGCCCCTTATGTGGATACCCTCATCTCCTGCGCCGATATCGGCAAAGGGAAGGATCAGCCCGATGTTTTTCTGGCGGCGCTGGACTGCCTCGGAACGCCCAAGGAGGAGACCTTTGTGTTTGAAGATTCCTATCTTGCGGTAAAGACTGCCGCCGAAGCGGGCTTCCCCACGGTTGGCATCTGGGATCCCCATACCTTCGACCATGATCTGCTGGAGGCTACCGCCACCTTCTATATCGATGAAGGAGAAACCTTGGAGAAATTGATGGGATGAGAGATTATATTCTTCTGATCGCCACCTGCTTCTTTGTGGCCAGTGGCGGCGTTTTCAACGGGATCTTTACCAGAAAGTATGCGGCCTATCGGGGCGTTTCCGCCTATTGCACCATGCTTTATATGATCGCCGCTCTTTTGGGCTGGGGGATTCTTTATGCCCTACATTTCAGTTTTCAGCCTGCGGTTCTTCTTTATTCCGTTCTCTTCGGCATCTGCTTTGCGGGGGCCAATGTTGCCTTTGTGCTGGCTATTAAAAACGGCCCTGTTTCCCTCTCCAATCTGATTTTGCAGCTGGCGCTCATCGCCACCGCCCTTTGGGGGCTGGTATTCTGGGGCGCCAAATGGAGCCTGACAGTAGGCGCGGGGCTGCTTTTGGTGGTTGCGGCGCTGATCCTGATCATGGTGCAAAAGGGAAAGGGGGAGAAGATCACCCTGAAATGGGCGCTCTTTTCCTTCATCAGTTTTCTCTTTAATGCGGGCTGCGCCATCTCTCAAAAGAGCCAGGTTCTGGCCTATGAGGGGCAGCATGGCATTATGATGATGTTTTTCGGTATCGTTTTTGCTACCCTTCTGGTTGCGGTCTGGTGCATGATCGCCTGCCCCGAGAAGCCCATGAAGCTTTTAAAGGAAGGGGGCTGGGCGCCCTTCCTTTCCGGCGCCACCAACGCGCTTCATAATCTGATCATTATCACCCTGGCGGGGGGAGTGCTCTCGCCCAGCCTGATCTATCCCACCATAGCGGTGGGCGGCATCGGCATCAATACCATCGCCTCCTGCCTTCTTTTGAAGGAGCGGCTTTCCGCCCGCCAATGGATGGGGATCGCTCTGGGCGCCGCCGCGGCGGGGGTGCTGTCTGTTTGGGGTTAAGCAGGGGAGGGGGATCCGAACCCGATTTTTACGAAGTCGGATCGTAGCCATG
>JAZNGR010000110.1:0-4554 GCA_045576575.1 Eubacteriales bacterium | reverse complement strand
TACGTTACGAGCAGCTTCTTGGAACTTTTCGTTTGCAGCATCAGCTACATCGCAAAGAACCATCGCAGCTTCGGAACCGCCGCCATGAACATAGCTAACGCAGGTGCCTTCCAAAAGAGTGAAGCGGCGGATGTTCATATTCTCACCGATCTTCAGGATCTTCTCGCGGAGAATATCCTCAACGGTGAACTCGGTATCTTCGAACTTGCAGGTCTTCAGGGTATCAACATCGGCGGGAGCATAAACTGCAGCAGCCTTAGCAGCACCCTTAACCAGAGCCTGGAATTCAGCGTTCTTGGCAACAAAGTCGGTCTCGGAATTTACTTCGATCATAACACCGACACCGTCTGCAATATAGGTATCAACCATACCCTCGGAAGCAATACGGCTGGCCTTCTTAGCCTGAGCGGCCAGACCCTTCTCGCGGAGCAGCTCGATAGCCTTATCCACATTACCGTCTGCCTCGGTGAGAGCTTTCTTACAATCCATCATGCCGCAACCGGTGGTCTCACGCAGAGCGGCAACATCTTTAGCAGTAAAGTTCATTTTTCTTCCTCCCTAATTCGAATTACTCGGCAACAGGAGCTTCCTCAGCGGCCTCATCAGCCAGCTGCTCACCCTGCTTGCCTTCCAGAATGGCGTTTGCCATGGTCTCGCCAATCAGCTTAACGGCACGAATTGCATCATCGTTGCCGGGGATGGGATAATCAACTTCATCGGGATCACAGTTGGTATCAACAATAGCAACAACGGGGATACCCAGCTTCTTTGCTTCAGCGATAGCAATGTGCTCCTTCTTGGGATCCACAACGAACAGAGCAGCGGGAGCCTTCTTCATCTCTTTGATACCGCCGTAGTTCTTCTCCAGGATCTCCATCTCGTGGCGCAGCTTCAGAACTTCCTTCTTGGGCAGCAGATCGAAGGTGCCGTCTTCTGCCATCTTCTCCAGCTGATTCAAGCGGTTGATGGACTTACGGATGGTCTGGAAGTTGGTCAGCATACCGCCGGGCCAACGAACAGATACATAGTACTGGCCTACTCTCTGAGCCTCTTCGCGAATGGAATCCTGAGCCTGCTTCTTGGTACCGACAAAGAGAACCTCGCCGCCTTCAGCGGAGATATCGCGCATGAAGTTATAAGCTTCCTCGATCTTCTTTACGGTCTTCTGCAGATCAATGATATAAATACCATTTCTCTCAGTGAAGATGTACTCCGCCATTTTGGGGTTCCATCTTCTGGTCTGATGGCCGAAATGTACACCGGCCTCCAACAGCTGTTTCATAGAAATTACGGACATGATAATTTCCTCCTTTTTGTTTTTTACCGCCACAATGCTCAGCCGAATCCCCACCGAAAAGATCGGAAACAAGGGGCATAACATTGTGTGAGTATTTTTACAGCATCAATTACTATAACATATATATTTTATAATTGCAAGCAAAATTTTATAAAATTTTTACTTTTTTCAGTTTCTCCAAAAAAACAGGTATGAGGCGAGGAATCAGTAACCAAAATAAGACTGAAATAGCGGTTGACTTTTTATTCAAATCTTTTTATAATTCTTCTATAGTGTTTACCAAAGGAGTATTCTGAATTTATGAATGCAAAAAATATACCCGAGTTATTCGGCAGTATGGTATTTAACGATAAAGCCATGAAGGCCTATCTGCCCGAGGAGGTTTATCTTGCCCTCAAAAAGACCATTGAAAACGGCAAGAGCTTAGATAAGACCATCGCAGGCGCAGTGGCTAACGGAATGAAGGATTGGGCCTTAGAGCGGGGTGCCACTCATTATTCACATTGGTTCCAGCCTATGACCGGCATTACTGCTGAGAAACACGACAGTTTTATCACTCCCGATAAGACCGACGGAATCTTGATGGAATTCTCGGGAAAAGAACTGATCAAGGGTGAGTCCGATGCCTCCTCCTTCCCCAACGGCGGCTTACGCGCCACCTTTGAAGCGAGAGGCTATACCGCATGGGATCCCACCGCTTATGCATTTATCAAAGATGATACTCTTTGCATCCCCACCGTATTCTATTCTTATGGCGGGGAGGCATTGGATAAGAAAACCCCGCTGCTCCGTTCAGACGAGGCGCTGAACCGCCAGGCGATGCGGATCCTTAAGCTTTTTGGAAATGAAGATGTAACCAAGACCGTCACTACCGTAGGTCCTGAGCAGGAATACTTTTTGGTTGACGATGCGGTTTATCGGGCAAGAAAAGATCTGGTACTCTGTGGGCGCACCCTTTTCGGTGCCATGCCTCCTAAAGGTCAGGAGATGGGCGACCACTATTTCGGCACCATCAAGCCCCGAGTTATGGACTTTATGAAGGATCTGGATGAGGAGCTTTGGAAGCTGGGCATCTATGCCAAAACCGAGCATAACGAAGCAGCCCCCGCCCAGCATGAGCTTGCCCCCATCTATTCCCGCACCAATACCGCCGCCGACCATAACCAATTGACGATGGAGCTGATGAAAAAGATCGCCTCTCGCCATGGAATGGCCTGCCTTCTCCATGAAAAGCCCTTCGACGGAGTGAACGGAAGCGGCAAGCACAATAACTGGTCCATTTCAACCAATACCGGCATCAATTTACTGGATCCCGGTGAATCTCCGCGGGAAAACACTCAATTTCTGTTGTTCCTTTCCGCCATTATTCGGGCGGTTGATAAGCATCAGGATCTGATGCGATTCTCTGTTGCCTCCGCAGGTAATGATCACCGCCTGGGCGCCGACGAAGCGCCTCCTGCGATCATTTCGGTCTTTTTGGGCGATGAACTGAACGCAATTCTGAATTCCATTGAAAACGGCACTGTTTACGCGCCGGAAAATGCAATTATTATGAAGGGCGGTGTGCATACCCTGCCCCGCTTTTCCCGTGATACCACCGACCGCAACCGCACCTCTCCCTTTGCCTTTACCAACAATAAGTTTGAATTCCGTATGCTGGGCTCCTCGGCCTCTATTGCCGATCCCAACATTATTTTGAACACCATTATTGCAGATACGCTGGAGGAATTTGCCGATATCCTCGAGCAAGCAGATGACCTAAACAGCGCATTGCAGCAGTTGATCCAGGATACCATCAAAAACCATAAGCGGATCCTTTTCAACGGCAATAACTATTCCGAGGAATGGGTTCAGGAAGCCGAACGGCGCGGATTACTGAATCTGCGTACCACCATGGATGTTCTCCCCTACTTCGTCCATCAGAAAAACATTGATCTCTTTACCCGCCACAAGGTATTTACCGCCGAGGAGATGCACTCCCGCTATGAGATCATGGTGGAAAACTACTGCAAGACTCTGCACATTGAAGCATTGACTCTCATCGATATGATCAAGAGCGATATTCTTCCTGCAGTTTTCCGTCAGGAAAATCAATTGGCAAGCACCTTAGTGCAAAAGAAAAACGCTGTTGCAGGCATTTCCTGCAAGGCAGAAGAAACCTTATTGCGCCAATTAGCTGATCTTGCCGATGAGCTTCACAGCGATTGCAAGGAATTTGAAGTCAAGCTGACCGTTGCAGAATCCATCAAGGATTTCTATAAGCAAGGGATTTATTATAAGGAGCAGATCTTCACCGGTCTGATGCAGCTTCGCAGTATCATTGATAAGATGGAAACGGTCATTCCCGCTGAGAATTGGCCCTTCCCCACTTATTACGATCTGCTGTTCAGTGTATATTAAAATGAAAAGAGAGCAATTCAAACGAATTGCTCTCTTTTTTGTCTCTCGTGTCCGAAAAAGAACTGGGCGAAAACCTGATTTTCTCTAAATTTTCTATAAATAATTATTAATGCGTCAAGGCACATTTGCAAAATAACAAACAATAGCAACAATAGAGAACACTACAAATACAATATGCAGTGCATATTTATCTGAAAAACTAAGAGTATCCCATTGTATATTACCAGGGGTCATTTTTTTGTGTGACATACTTTGATGTGCACAATAAATATGTTTCCATTTAAGCAAGACACCAACAATATTGTATACAGACAAAGCAAAAAACGAAATACCTAAATAGAGCACTCTGGCACGGTCGTCGCATCCAACAAAAATAGGAACAAAGAAAGAAATTAAAGGAAAAACAAATCGATTACAATACGCAAGTAATATAATTGTTTTATTGTTGCTATTCCGCATATCATCACCGCCTCTTTGTATATTATAGCATAAAAGTGGCGGAGGAGCAAGAGTTAGTGAAATCGTTCGCTCTGCTCACGGTGAAATCCAAGCGTTGCTTGGATGAAATCTGCTACGCAGATGAAATTAAATCCACCCACCGCCGCAGCGATTTCACCCGAACGAAGTGAGGATTTCACATTGCGAAGCAATATTTCACCCACCCGCAAGGGTGGATTTAGTTGAAAAAACTCCTTGAGATTTTCTCAAGGAGTTTTTTCTGGGACCGAGACTCAAAATGGAACCGTCAAAAACCTGATTTTCTTTAACATATCATAAAAGTGTAAAAACCAAAACCAAATGTATTATAAATATAGCTATGCTTATTACAAACTTAAAGCAGTTACCTTGCCAATTAT
>JAZNGR010000109.1:0-8374 GCA_045576575.1 Eubacteriales bacterium | reverse complement strand
TCCCCATCTTTAAAATTTCCTTCCCCTGCCCCTCCCCCCCCCCGCGAAGGGGAAGGGAATTTTTTTGTTTTTCCCTCTTGACATTTTGGTCTACATTGTGTAGACTATCGTTAGTCGACAATATGTAGACCAAGGAGGAGTACTTATGAACGATTATCAGATGGGCGCGGTAGAATCCCGCTTTGCGGATATTATCTGGGAGAATGAGCCTATTTCATCGTCAGATCTGGCAAAGCGGAGCGAAGAGCGGTTAAAGTGGAAGAAAACAACTTCCTATACCGTATTGAAGCGCCTTTGCGATAAGGGGATCTTTCAAAATGAAAAGGGGACGGTTACCTCTTTGATCTCTCGGCAGAGTTTTTATGCGATGCAAAGCGAAAGGTTTGTGGACGAGACCTTCAAGGGCTCTCTGCCTGCATTTTTGGCGGCATTTACTTCAAGAAAGCAGCTGACTGTTGAGGAAGTGGCTCATCTTCGTAAAATGATCGCCGATTATGAGGAGGAATAAGGATGGAGAGTGTATTTCTGAAACTGCTGAATATGAGCATCGCGGCAAGCTGGCTGATTTTAGCTGTTTTATTACTGCGCTTCCTGCTGAAGAAGGCACCGAAGTTTTTTTCTTGTATTCTTTGGGCGTTGGTGGGAATTCGATTGGTTTGGCCCTTTTCATTTGAAAGCGTACTGTCTTTGATCCCCAGCGCGGAAACGGTACCGGAGCATAGCTTATATTCATCGGCACCGTCTATCGACAGCGGGGTCGGTGTGATCAATAATACCTTAAATCCCATCATTTCCGAAGCCTTCGCACCGCAGGTGGTGGGCGGAAGCGTGAATCCTTTGCAGATCTTTGTATATGGCGCTTCTGTATTTTGGCTGATCGGGTTGATCGGAATGGTGATTTATGCAGGCATCAGTTATGCTCGGATCCGTCGGAGGGTTCGGGAATCCATTCAATGGGACGGGGAGATCCGACTTTGTGACCGCATCGATACGCCTTTTATTTTAGGTCTGTTTCGCCCGCGGATCTATTTGCCGTCTTCCATGGATGAGGCGGATATGGAGTTTGTGATCGCCCATGAAAAGGCCCATCTTAAGCGCTGTGATCATTGGTGGAAGCCTTTGGGCTTTGCTATCCTTGCGGTTTATTGGTTTAATCCGCTGATCTGGGTGGCATATATCCTCCTTTGCAAGGATATTGAGTTGGCTTGTGATGAGAAGGTGCTGAAAGAATTGGGAGCGGCCATCAAAAAGCCGTATTCCGAAGCTTTGGTTCATTGCAGTGTGTCCCGCAGAACCATTGCCGCCTGCCCGTTGGCCTTTGGGGAAAATAATATCAGCGGCCGTATCAGATCGGTATTGCATTATAAAAAGCCGGCCTTTTGGCTGATTCTTCTTGCGTTGCTTGCCTGCATCGTTGCAGCCGTCTGTTTTCTGACAGATCCTCCCGTCGGTCGCCTTGAAACCGCATCCTATACCGGCATCGAGGGATTGGAGCTTTCCATCTCGGCATTAGAAACCGATACCGTATCTCCGTATATTGAAGTGCGTTTTCGGGACCGCACCGATCATGAGATCACCTATGGCGAACCGTTTCGGATCTTGAAAAAGACCGATGGAGAGTGGCAGGATTGCAGTGTGCTGGATACTGTTTTTAATCTCCCTGCTTATTTCAGTATGTCCGGGGTGTTTGAAAAGAAATACAGCCTGGCGTATCAGAACATGACGGAGCCCGGCATTTATCGTTTTGAAACCGAGATCCATGTAGATAGAGTAGAACAAACGGTTTGGGCGGAATTTGAACTGAAAAGCGGGATCCCTCTCGTTACCGTTCGGGATTTTGAAACAGTTTCTCTCTATGGCTTTCCTTGCCCCACATGGAATAGCAGTCGCTTTTTGATGGCCAAGAACTTTGGAAGCGATGCAGTCTTTCGGATGGTTAATGCTGTAAATGGAATCACCCTTCTGGAAGGGGAAAACGGTACTTTGGGACATATGCAGGAGATCACCCTCACCGAGGATAATTTTGAGAGTCGCTTCTATGATCAGCCCGGCGGGTGGTATAGCAAAATGAATGCCGAAACCTTGCGCGCCGAGAATCAGCGCGCTTGGGAATTGAAGGTGAAAAATGAGTATTTCCATGATCTCTACCTGTTGCTGGAGCAAAAAAACGGTGCTTTTTATTTGCTTGTGGGCTATTACGGCGGAGAGGGGCAAAATGAGACCAATAGCGACGGTTCTCTTTTTACCCATCTCTATCAGCTGGCCGAAAGAGATGCGTCTTCTTCCGAACCGATTGAAGAGATCAAAGGAACCTCCTGTATGAAGATTGCGGTGGAAGATTATCTGGAGGCTGTGCCCAATGAAGAGATCCGCCGATGGAGCGAGGATCAAACAGATACAGGAAAAACCAAGGCCCTCCGCCATGAGGCAGAGGATGGGATGACTCGCTATCTTGTATGCCTTCCCGCCTATGATACCGATGCAGAGGTGACCGCGGAACCCTTTGGCAATGCGGTTCAGTTAGAGGTGGAGGAAGGAAGTCGAAAAGGGGAGACCTTACTGATTTTGGTGTCGTCCGATGAGGCGTCCAAGCTTCATCTGTATTGTAATACCTACCGTGTGGAATTGGATATTACCGAGGTGGATTACCCCATAGGATTGAGCGATGGAGGTGCTGTAAATGAATAAGCGCTATACACTATTAGACATTTTTCGCGGCATTGCCATCCTCGCCATGGTCGCCTATCATCTCACCTGGGATCTGGTCTATATTTACGATGTACCCTTTCCTTGGTTCCATTCCCATGGGGCTTTTATCGTTCAAAGAACCATTCGCTGGGCGTTTATTCTCCTCTCCGGCTTTTGCTGGTCCTTAAGTCACAAGAATTTGCGGCGCGCTCAGATCGTAATCGGAGCATCGCTGATCATTTCCCTGGTCACGATGTTTGCTACCCCCGAAAGCGCCATCTATTTCGGCGTTTTGAGCCTTATCGGCTCGGCAATGCTGGTAACGATCCTCTTGGATAAGCCTTTTCAAAAGCTCTCGCCCTATTTGGGGCTGGCTTTATGTATCTTGCTCTTTTTACTGACCGCCAAGGTAGGCGAGGGGCTCTTGGGCTTTGGAAAATGGACGGTGGAATTGCCTGATTGGCTGTATGCCAACTATTTTTCGGCCTATTTCGGCTTTTATCCCCGTGGCTTTTCCTCTTCCGATTATGTGCCGCTGTTGCCCTGGCTCTTTTCTTATTGGATGGGTTATTTTTTGTATCATATCTTCAAAAAACAAAATTGGTTGCCCGCTCTCTCGGTTGTTTCCTTCAAACCATTGGAATGGATCGGCCGTCATTCTTTGGAGATCTACTTATTGCACCAACCTATAATATACGGGATATTATTCCTCATAATGAAAGACTTACGGTAAAAACCGTAAGCCTTTTTCGTTTAGTATTCTTGATAAAACTCGGCATCCTCGCCGTATTTATTCAAGCGGTTCAGTTCTTTTTGCTCTTCGGCCCATTGAGTAAGTCCACATTCCTCCAAGGCTTTATCGGCCTTCAGCTTGGGAAGAGTTGTTCCCCAGAAGCCCTCCTCGCGATAGCGCGCCATTTCTTTGAGGTGGGTGCAAAGATTGGTATATTGGCGGTATTGTTCCTCGTTCATACCAAACTTTTCCTGCTCATAATGCAGAAGATCGGAACCGAATTTTTTGTCGAAGGCCTCTGCCAACTTTACCATCGAGGGAAGGGCCGAATCCCCAAGGCGGCTCATGGCCTCAGCGTCAAATTGAGCAAGCTCGCCGCTTAAATAATGCTTGGCATTGTATTCGGCGATTATGGCATCGGTATTGGCGAAGGAAAGCAGAATAAAAGCGCAGACCACTACCGCCGAGGAGGTGATCACCGTTCGTAGCTTCAAGATAAACTGCTTGGCGATCATCAAAAGAAAGAGAATGGCCAGAACCGCCATAAACCAAGTGGCATAGACCCGCTTGGGGGTCAGACCGTAGAAATCGATATACAGCACCATTTTCGCAATGGCAGTGGCGATCAGAACCAAGGTAAAGACTGAAAGAATTACCGCAAGGCTCCGCTGAAGGGGAGAGGGCTTTTCGGTTTTTCGCTTGGTAAACAGCCGCAGAAGGGCAATGATCATAAAGTTGATCACCGAGACTGCGCAAAGCTGAAAAAAGCCTTCGCGGGCATATTCGGCGTAGCTGAGGGACTCCGGTAAAACACCCATAAATCCCGAAATATAGTATTTCCATTGAGAGATGAAAAAGAGAACATAGACCGCAAGAATGGGAAGTACCGCAGTTGCGGCGGTGAGATCGGGGAGCCTGCGGATCTTATTGCTCATGCTCATCCAGTTTTCCGCTGCTTCGGGATGACAGCATTTTTGATCGGCGGAGGAGATAAACAGTCCGTAAATATACATGCCGACGGGAATACCCAGAATCAGACTTCCGATATGAGCGAATAGATCGGCAAAGCCGAAATCCAGAAGATCGGCAAGGATCTTAGTGAACCCGCTGTCGTAGGAAAGCAGGCTGATAATGATGGCGGTGGGGACTACTGCCATGGCAATACCTGCAAAGATTTTCAAAAGAAACCGCCCGTTCAACTTTCCCTTCTTGGCAAAAAGACTCTGAAACAGCGCAAAAAAAGAGTGAAAGGGCGCGATCAGCAGGGCTTTTATAAAATCCAAAAAGAAGAGATCATTCCAGCCGGGAAGAGCGGCATTGCCAAAGGCAGTATAGATAAAGTAGCCATAGGCGGCAATACAATAACTATAGGCAAAGAAATGAAGAAATCCGTTTGAGGTAAAAAGCAGAGTGACGGCTGCTAAGATGGCAGTGATCAAGGCCGCCAGCGGTAATCCCTTGAGAGAACCGCCCTTTATGCAAATGATGGCGGCGGTGGTAATAAAAACGCCGATCACCAAAAGCGCGGCCCCCAAAGGATGGACTGCAGCGGGGAAGACCCTGCAAAAGGCATAGCCGATGGCGAAGCACAACCAGGCAAAAACAGTTTCTATCGTACTGTAATTTCGTTCGTTCATGGGTTAATCCTCCCGAAACTCTAAAATATCGCTGACCTGACAGTCCAAGGCCTTGCAGATGGCATCCAGAGTGGAAAAACGAATGGCCTTCGCTTTGTTGTTTTTTAAGATCGAGAGATTGGCAAGGGTGATGCCGACTTTATCCGAAAGCTCATTCAGCGACATTTTCCGCTTGGCCATCATCACATCTAAATTAATTACGATCATGGCGCACCTCTCAAATGGTAAAATCGTTTTCGGCCTTGATCTCGGTGGCCTGCTCGATCACATTTTTAACCACCCGAATGCAGATGCCGAGGAAGATAAAGGCGAAGGCGGCAAAGAAGGCAATAAGGAAATACCACCCCAATCCGATAAAAAGTCCGCCCAAAAGAACCGCGCACCAAGAAACGCCGCGGATCAGACCAACACTTTTGGCGGTAAAGACCAAATTGTTCCGTACTCTTAAAAGTAAAAGGAGAAGCATCACAGCAGCCACTGCCATGATCGCCAACGCGAAGTATCCCAATAGGGTCACAATGGCGTAGTCCATGGGTAAAAGATCCTGTCGTCCTGCGTTGTTTTCGGGGAACCCCAGAAAAATCTCAACCATGTGCGGCATGATGATTGCAGAAAGAACTAAAATGACCATAAAGGCTACCGTCATAATAATGGAAAGCAGATTGGAAACTTTTGCGGGTATTTTAAGCATAGAAAAAACCTCCTTTTCGTAATTCCATATTACCTCATGATTTTTTGTTTGTCAATAGAAATTTATCGAAAATCAATAAATTTATGCCAAAACAAAACCCTTCGGCAGAAACCGAAGGGTTTTCGTTTTGCTTATTCTTTTTCCTCACCCATCAATTTAAGGGCTTCTTTTGCAGCCATTTGCTCCGCTTCTTTTTTACTTCTGCCGGAGCCTTTGCCCAGCAAGTTGCTGTTCAGGAAACAATGCACCTCAAAGACCTTTGCGTGATCAGGTCCGCTGGAAGCAACCAATTCATAATGGATCAGTTCGCCTGGATTTTTCTGAGCGATCTCTTGCAGGGCGGTCTTATAATCGGACCGATGGGAGGGGGAGGTTAACTCCGCCGCACCTTTTTCTAAAAAGGGAAGGGCAAAGGATGCTGCTTTTTGCAACCCGCCGTCCAAATAGATGGCGGCCAGCAAGGATTCAAAGGCGTCGGCCACAGTTGAAGGACGTTCCCGTCCGCCTGCCCGCTCTTCGCCATGTCCCAAAAGCAGATAATCGCCTAAAGAAAAATCTTTTGCATAGTCATAAAGAGCATCCTCGCAAACCAGCATAGCGCGCATCTTGGTCATTGTTCCTTCCGGAAGATGAAGCGGATGGGAGAATAAATACTCCGCCGAGATCACTTCTAAAACCGCATCGCCTAAAAACTCCAATCGTTCATTGGAATCGGGCAGTTCGCCCCGATGCTCGTTAATATAACTGGAGTGGGCAAGGGCGTGCTTTAAAAGACGCTCATTTTGGAAGGTATAACCGATTTTATTTTGCAGTTCCTTGAGATCGGACATTTTTATTTGCTGATGTAGTTGATCAAATCGCCAACGCTCTTGAGGGTTTCCAGATCCTCGTCTTTGATCTGCACATCAAATTCATCCTCAATGGCCATGATGACTTCCACCATATCCAAAGAATCAGCACCCAGATCCTCCAGGGTGGTATCCATCGTCACCATATCGGCATCAGAGATACTCAACTGATCAACAATAATTGCTTTAACTTTCTCAAACATAATCGTAAATTCCTTTCTTGATTGGGGTTTGACCCTTTATTATACTACCCATTTCGGTTAGAAATGTCAAGATATTTATTCTTTGTTCAAAGACCGCTCGATCTCTAGGATCATATTGCTCTCGGCAAAAGCGCAGGCCTGACGAATGGCATTCTTAAAGGCTTTGGCATCAGAGGAGCCATGAGCTTTGATGACCGGCTTGGAAATACCCAAAAGGGGAGCGCCGCCATATTCCTTATAATCCATTTTCTTGCGGAAAGCTTGGATCTCATCCATGATGAGGAGCGCCGCCAGTTTGGATTTAAGATTCTTTTTGAACATTCCCTTAAGAATGCCCGCAAACATCTTACCCCAGCCTTCAGAGACCTTCAGAGTGATATTGCCGGAAAAACCGTCTGCAACCACAACATCACTACCGCCCAAAGGAACCTCGCGTCCTTCGATGTTGCCGATGAAATGAATGTTTTCATTGGCTTTCAGCAGTTGATAAGCCTGCTTTTGCAGATCGGTACCTTTGCATTCCTCGGTACCGTTGTTCAAAAGACCAACGCGGGGATTCTCAACCCCCAAGACCGATTTCATATAAAGACTACCCATCAGCCCGAATTGATCTAAATATTCAGGCTTACATTCCACATTGGCGCCGCAATCCAACATAATATAAGGTCCGTCGATGGAAGGCATGACTGCGCCAAGAGCTGCCCGCTTGATACCGCGGATCCGCTTGACCAGAAGGGTGGCGCCAACCAATACCGCACCGCTGTTGCCTGCGCTGACAAATGCATCGGCTTTATCTTCCTTCAGCATCCGAAAGGCAACCGCCATGGAGCTGTATTGCTTTTCCTTTAAAACGGAAGTGGGATCATCCTCCATGGTGATCACATCCGGTGCGTCCACGATCTCAAAACGATCGGTCGGTAACCCATTATCGGTCATAATCTGCTGCAGCTCGTTTTTTCTGCCAACCAGCAGAATGGTGATGTCTTTGATTTCTTCCGCTGCCATACAGCAGCCTTTAATGATTTCCAACGGCGCATTATCGCCGCCATGGGCATCTACTACAATTCTCATGGTGTTTCTCCTTTAAAAAGATTCGACTCCGCCTTGATCTCATCAATGATTCCAAGGCTTCGTTGGGAAATTGCCATATATCGATCCGCCTTTAAGCGAATTCGCTCCGTGAGAGAAGCGATGATACCGAAATTAATGTTCATGGGCTGAAAGTTGGCGGGCTCCGCAGTGCTGATATAGAGCCCTAAAGCACCCAAGGCCGTTTCAACCGGAAAATCGGGGAGGGGCTCGCCCAAAAGCTTTGCCGCCAGGGAGATACCCGCCATCATACCGGAGGATGCGGATTCCACATATCCTTCCACACCGGTCATCTGACCGGCAAAATAAAGAGTCTCCCGCCCTTTTACGCTGAAATCCTTATTTAGCAGGGTGGGGGCGTTGAGATAAGTGTTGCGATGCATCACTCCGTAGCGCACAAATTCGGCGTTCTCCAGCCCGGGAATCATGGAAAAGACCCGCTTTTGCTCCGGAAACTTCAGATGGGTCTGGAAGCCGACAATGTT
>JAZNGR010000108.1:0-37153 GCA_045576575.1 Eubacteriales bacterium | reverse complement strand
AAGGAACCCTATGTCTCTCCCATTGATTTTGCAACATTGCAAAGTCAAAATAGCGATATCTACGCTTGGTTGAAGATTGAGGGAACATGTGTGGATGATCCCATTGTGCAACGAACAACAGATAATTCCTTTTATCTTCGGCGCAATTATTTGGGAAAATATTCCTATTATGGTTGCATTTTTACCGAGAATTATAATACAATAACATTTGAAGATCCCATTACGGTGATATACGGGCACAACATTTTGAAAGGCGAAATGTTTGGAGACCTGATTCGTTATACCGACGAGGAATACTTCAATGCCCATGATCAAATGACGATCTACCTGCCTACCGGTGAAAAGAATTATAAGTTGGTGGCGGCAGTTCCCTTTGACAATCGGCATTTATTGTATCGCACCGATCTAAGTGCCCCCGCATCCTTCCAAGGCTTGGTGGATGAATTGTTGGGTGTAAAAGATTCGGATGCGGTGATCCGCGAGGGTGCGGAAATTACTTCCGGTAATAAGCTGGTCGTATTATCGACCTGCTATTACAATATAAAAAGTAGACGATTTTTAGTGATATTTAAGGAGGAATGAAAAATGAAAAAAATCGTAATGACTTTGGTGATCGCATTGTTGGTTGCTACTCTGAGCATCAGCGCATTTGCTGCTACTGATGCAAAGGATAGCCCTGTCCTGGATGGCGGAAAGGATCCTTCCGGCAGCGGTTCCGGTGCTGTAGAATCCCCCGATACCGGTATCGGTGTCGCTGCTGCTTTGGCAGGTCTGGGCGTTCTGGACACCGCTTTGGTCGGCGCTTATCTGGCAGGTAAGAAGAACGAAGAATGAGCATAGGAAGAACGCTAAAATATACAGCGCTTCTTCTGCTGATCGCGATTCTGTTTGTCGGCATTTGGTACTTGAAACAAAGTGATGAGGACGCGGTGACCGATTCGGATTACGAATGGGTCACCGCTCTCCCCCCCGAGCATATAGAATATAACGGGGCGCTGTATGCCGAAAACAATGCAGTCACTACCATTTTGATTGGTGGTGTGGACCAAGATGAACCGGTGGACCTTTCCGGCGGCAATGGCACCGGCGGTCAGGTGGACATGCTGATGCTCTTTGTGATCAATAGCGAGACCAAGACCATCGAGCGGATCCAAATCGACCGTGATACCATGACGTCCATCCAGGTGTTGAACGAGAACTTCCTGGTAGAAGGAACACGAACGGGTCAGATCGCTCTTTCCCATGCCTATGGAAATGGAGGAAGTATCAGCTGCAAGAATGCTGTGGCAGCGGTTGAAACTTTGTTTCATGGCGTTCGGGTAGATGAATATTTCTTTATGAATATGGGCGCGATTCCAACGCTTAATGATTTTGTAGGCGGTGTGGAAGTGCGGATTCGGGATGATTTTTCCGAAGTGGATCCTACTTTGCGTAAGGGAAGAACCATTCGTTTGAACGGAAGCCAGGCTTATAATTATCTGCATGCTCGTAAACTGATGGACGAGCCTACCAACGAAAACCGTATGAAACGTATTAACACGTATATGGACAAGTTGGTCACCCAATTGGAAACGCAGATTCGAAGCGATGTTGAAGCTGGAATGATCTTTTATGATCAAATTGCCGATTATACATCTACCTCTCTGTCTGCTTCCGAGTTGGCTGCTTTGGTCTTAAAGACCGATGGATATACCTATAATGATATCATCATTCCCGAAGGAACTTTTGCCGAGAATACAGAATTGGAAGAGTTTTATGTGGATGAAGAAAAACTGACTCAAATGATTTTTGAGTTATTTTATGAGGTTTATACCGAAGAATAAAAAATACGGAGTATATGACACTCCGTATTTTTTTATTTATTTTAATAAACGCCGCGGTAATAGAGCCCGCGGGTATACTCCCCGGGATGTTTGGCGCCTTTTTCGTAGGCATCCAAAATGGATTGGATCTCCGCGGGAGTCTCAGTGGTAAAGAGCATTCGCCCAAAGGCAACGCCGGTCTCCTGCCATTCTCGATTGCGGTCGGCAAGATAGAGGGGGGTACTGTTAAACAGAACATTCTGGCAGTCGTAGTCGCAGGCAATGGGGAACTGCCGTCCGGTACGATCGGTGAGAACCCCGCCTTGCTTATGGCGGCAATCGCCGATATTTTGAAGGATACAGTTTTTGGTCTGCATCAGCGGCAGGCGCCCGTAAATAATCATCCCGCAGGGCAACGGTTTTGGGATATGGCGCATCTCTCTGAGGGTGAGTTCAAAGGAGAGGGTGGCATCTACAAGATCGCGGCTTAATAGAGAGAGCGTATAGCCGTTGGCGGCATTGAAAGCAAAATCGCCATGGAGGGTAAAGCCCATCTTTTTCAGCGGTGCCATCTGCCCCGCGTTACGCACCAGCGCATGACGGAAGCCCATGGTATAAAGGCGGTTTGCCATCTTCTCCAAGGCTTCATCCTGAATGAAGGCAGGGAAGAATACCCCTGCCTTGGGGTCGGTAGCAAAGGGGGCGCAAAAGGCGGTTTTGGAACCGTTGAGCCAATAGCGGGAAAGGCGGGGATCCGCCACTGCATTTTGAGGCTCCCAAAACCAGCCCTCTAAGGCGGGTTTTCCCGGGAAAGGTTCGTTGATTATGGCGGGCGGCAATTCGCGAATGGGATGGGGAATAGGGGCGAAATGTTGCTCTACTTGCTCTAAAGCCCGCCGCCGAAGATCATTAAAGGCGGCGGCAGAATAAAAGAGATCATGCCGGATCCGCGCCGTACATTCTTCTAAGAAAAAAGGCGTTCCGCCCAACTTGGAAAGGGAGCGCAGGGCATCCTCTTCGGTTACTTCTCGCTTGAATGCGGGTTCGGGTATCGCTCCTTCAATGGTCGTTTCGAAATCCTCGCAAAGCACCTGCAGGCGGCAGTAGGTCTCCTGCATTTTTAGGTGAAAACAAAGTCCGCGCTTTTTCAGTTCATATCCTTCTTTAAAGGTTTTTACCACTTCGGAGATGGCATTTTTATAATCTTCATAGGCGGTTTTGGTCTTGGTTCCAAACATGGAGGGACCCAATTGATCGGTAATATAACCATCGGTAAATCCATCGCGGGAGAAGATGTGTTCCAACCGCCGAATCTCTTCGAGAGAAATCGGTTCACCTGCTTTGGCGGCGGCAAAGGCACGGCAAACACTTCCAACATATTCGGGGGATTTCAGCCGTCCTTCAATTTTTAAAGACGCAATTCCTGCTTCTTTTAATTGTTCATAACGAGTCAAAAGGCTCAGGTCTTTCAAACTCAAGGGGTATTGGTTTCCTTCATAGGGTAAGCGGCAAGGCTGGGCGCAAAGACCGCGATTGCCGCTTTTTTGCCCGATTACTGCGGAGAAGTAACAGTTTCCGCTGCAACTCATGCAAAGGGCTCCATGAGCAAAAACTTCAATCTCCACCTTGGTGTTGCGGCAGATGGCAGAGATTTCTTGGAGGGAAAGTTCTCTTGCCAAAACCACCCGCTTAAAGCCCAATCGTTCTAAATATCGGACCCCCTCTAATGTGTGAATATTCATTTGGGTGGAAGCATGGAGCGGCAAGGTGGGGCAGAGGGCGCGAATAACTTTGGCAACCCCTAAATCCGCAACGATCACACCATCAGCACCGGCTTCGGCGATCTCTCGCACCAGCGTTTCTAAAAGAGGGAGTTCGTCTTGGCGGGTCATGGTATTGACCGTCACATAGACTTTGACCTTTCGCAAAGAGCAGAATGCCACTAATTCTTTTAATTCTTCCCCGGAAAAACCGGCGGCTGCGCGGCGGGCATTCAAGACCTTGCCGCCCACATAAATGGCATCGGCGCCGCCTAAGACCGCGGCTTTCGCTGCATCTAAATTACCCGCAGGGGCTAAAATTTCCATGACATTCCCTCCTTGTTTCTTTAATAGGGATATTATATCGGATTTTGAAAAATAATGCAACCCTTGACGAATGTATAAAAAAAGGGTAAAATAAAGGCAATGAATTGAAAGATGGAGTGCATTTATGAATAAAATTGCAATCTTTTTCCGTAAATACGGGCATAAGATCCTGACCTTTTGTATCGGGTTGGCGTTTTTGGGCGGTTGTGCCTTTTTACTGTTTCTGGGCGGCAATCGGGTTTATCATATGTTTAAGCCCGAAAAGATCTATGAAGAGGGAGTAGATCCCGACCTGATTGATGCCAATGCGCCCTTTGAGGAGGCTCGTTCCTCCGGTTTTGAGGTGGGGAGCAAGGAGTTTTTTGAACTGTATGTCAATAACTTTGTGAAGCAGGATTTTCCCAGCTTTACCGATCCCTTGGAACTGAAGACCGATTACTTTATCTCCTATGGCATCTGGCAGGCAATCAAAGTCAATGCGCAAGGCGTTTATGCCTTGCAGGACGATGGAAGCTATCTGATTCCCAAAGAGGATGTGGAAAAATATGCTCGCCAAAGTTTCAACTATGTGGGCGAGATCGACTTTCATAGCGTAGACGTCTGCGGTGCCTTTACCTATGAGAAACTCAGCGGATGCTATCGCGTTCCTTCGGGTATGAGCATGACCTTTTTGACTCCCGATGTTATTGATGTAAAATACGATGAGACCGCAGGGGTCTATACCTTGACGGTGGATTGCTATATCGACGATGGACTCAGCGAAGTGGATGTGACCACCGATGCCACCAAGTTTAGCAAGCGCCTGGCGCTGACCCTGCAGGAGGTGGAGGAGCTGCATACCATCGACGGGGTGGAGACTACCATTACCGACTATCTTTATACCGCCTGCTCCCTGGTGGATGAAACCATCGAGAGCGGAAAGACCGAAGAATAAACGCAAAAAAAGGGAACGGTTGATACCGTTCCCTTTTTATTATTACAGAATATTAACGGAAGAGATCCATCTCCATTGCTGCTGCCAGGTGGTCTGCAAGGGCAGATCGCTGTCTTCCGCGCGATTATCCAGCCAAAGTTGAGGCTGCTCCAGCTCTTCGATGCGGTCGATTTTTCCTTCGGCATATTCCAGCAGAAGATCGGCAACACCGGCAAGGCGTTCCTTCAGCCCGCCCAGCCGCAGCTGCTGCACTTCCATTCCGAAATTGCGGCTCTCGGTGCGCCACATTTTTACCTGGGCCTTCAGGAAGGTATCTACCGCTTCGATGCAGGCGGGAATGTCCTCTTCGGCAATGCGGGCCAGGGCGGCCTTATCGCCCTGCTCATAGGCGGCGCGAATATCCAGAGGCAGAAGGGTCTTCCAAATGCAGACCTCCGCCAATTTCTGAATGGGATCAATGAGGTAGCCGAAGTTTTTATTGTCGGCATATTTCTTCAGTCCTTCCGCAATGGCGGTATAATGGGCAACATAGCGCTCTTTATTAATGTGTTTATTGTAAAGACCGTAGAGAATGTCAGAATAAACCAGTTCCTTGCAGAAATGAGCTTGTACCTTCAATTCCTCGGCGGTGCGATCGGGATAACTCATATCGCTCATCAGGTCAAATGCCTCCATGGGCACCTTAAAGAGTTCCTCAAAGCGGGCATTCAGCCACTCTTCGGTAAAATCGGCCTTGAAGCATTTCTCGGCATAAAGGGTAAGACCGGGCAGAATGGAGAAATGGGCGGCCTCGGCGCCGTCGTCTCCCCAGGCGGTGGTCCAGATGTCGGTAATGCCATGCTCCAAGCAGGCGTCGATGTGCATGGGCTCAATGACCTTGGTGGCCTTGTTGCTGGCTACAAAATCTCCCCATTTCTGGCAACCGCCTGCAAAGGCGGTGGGGTTTTTGAAGGAGCGGTGGAGCTTTACCATATGGTCGAATTTTTGGCGGTCGGTGGTATAGTAATCCCAATAGACCAGGGTAACATCGGGATCCACTCCGTCCAATACCTCTTGGGGGAATTCCCCTTCGGTCACATAATAGCCTCCGAAGGTGGCGCGGAAATACATATCGCTCCACATCATGGGGCGAAATCCGTATTTCTTGGCGATCTCCGCCACCCGATTTAAATGACGGTGCATGATCTCCGTATGGGGAACATGGCCGTATTTTTTATAGAAGGCGCCGGTACCCAATGCCCAGGCTTCGTCCATACCGATGTTGATCTTGCGGCTCTTGAAGCATTCGGCGCAGGTTTTGAACATCTCCTCGATCAGCTCATAGGTCTTCTCTTCCCCTACCAGTAAGACCGAGCTCCGATCCAGAACGGGTTTAAAGGCAGGCCAATGGAAGATCCGCTCCAGGTGGGCCAGGGTCTGGATGCAGGGCACCAGAGTGATGCCGAACTCCTCGCCGTAGGCTACCAGCTCTTTCAGCTCATCCTTGGTCCAGCGGCCTCTCATATGACCGAAGTAGGGGTATTTTTCCATCTCATAAGTATCTTCGGTATAAAGCTGCAGTTCATCAAAGCCCAAAAGCGCCAGGGAACGCACCATCCGTTGCGCGGTTTCCATATTAAAGACTGCATTGCGGGATTGATCTGCCATATAGGCGAGATTGGTATGGCGGGGATGCTCGGTATAGGTCTCCCCGATCAGGGCGCTGTCCAGAAAGGAGAGCATCCGGAAGAACTGCACCTTTTTGGCATAGGTGATCACCACCTTTTCGGCAGTACGGGTAATGGAGGGATCTCCTTCTTTTTGCTCTGCGTAGACCGGGATCCCGCTTTCATTTTCGGAAATCTCCAGCATGGGAAGCAGAGCACGGGTTGCCTTTGAAAGTTCTTCGGACAGGTTGGAAAAACAATAGTTCATGGGTACTCTCCTCTTGTTATAATGGTTCGCCTATACTATAATAAAAAAATCCACTTATGTCAAGGAGTGTTGACAAAAAAGCCCCCCCTTTGATAAAATAAGAAAAACAATGAAAGGAGCAGGCAATGGAAATGTCAAAAAACAGTTCTGCCTACCGCAGTTTCCGCGGAACCGCTTATCGAAAAAAATATGATATCGCCTTGCTTTTCGGCGGAAAAGCCTTCTCCTTTGAGGAACTTTTGAATCGCTCGGAGTGGGCGTATAACTCCTTTCGGCAGATGGGGGTGGAAGCAGGGGATAAGGTGTTACTTTGGTTGCCCGATTGCCCCGATCTTCTGGCGGCATTCTATGGTCTTTCCCGCTTGGGTGCCATCCCGGTGTTGAGTCATCCCGATTCTAAGCCTCGCGAGGTAGAAAATCAACTGAAAACCACCGAAAGTAAGCTTTTTTTAACCACCCCTTTTCGCTATGAAAAATATCAAAAAAAGGTGGGAAGCTATCCCGAAAGCCGCCTGATCCTTTGCCATCCTTGGCGGGATATGAAGGGTGCCGCCAAAAGGGAATTTTTAAAAAAAGAGCCCGCCTTGAAGGGGGAGGGCTATCTCTTTGAGGAGCTGCTGAAGACCAACCGTTACAGTGCCAATGAGATCCCTGCCGCCGAGAGCGAAATTCCTGCGGCGGTGCTCTTTGGCGGCGGCTGTTTTCATCAATGTGTTCCCTGCTCATATCTTCCGCGGGAGTTGGAGGATACTGCCGATCTTTTTGCTCGCCACCGCGGGCGGATCGACAGCGTATTTGTAAATCTCGCCTTTGCCACCGAAGGAGGCTTTTTGGCAGTACATACAGCGCTTTGCTGCGGAAAAACGGTCGTTTGGAGCGTGGAAGATCCGTTGGTATTCTTGAAGAAAAAGAAGCCTGATTATTTGGTGGGTACCGAAGAGCTTTTTTGGTGCTTGCGTCAAAACACGCCCCTTTTTAAGGGTCGTTGGCAGAACCTTTCCGGCGGCATCCAATTGGGCAAGGAGTTAACGCCGTTGATGGCAAAATTCGCCGCCAAAGCCTTTGAAGAAATGGGCGGAAAAGGAACGTTGGAGAGTGCACCGATCCCGCTGAAAGCGCGCATGGAGCCTCTTTATTTCATTGGAGATCGGGGAATCCGTCTTTCGGATCTGGAAACAGAACTTTCCGCCTTTTCGGAGATTGCCGCCTGCCGATGCATCGGCGAAGAGCGGGGGATTCGCTTGCAATTGCAAGTAAAGGGCAAGGCGGATGCGACCCTTTGCGAGAAGGTATTGACCTACTGCAAAGAGGAATTGGGGGATGCTTATGTCCCTGAGAAGATCGAATTTTGCACCATAATATAATATAAAAAATACTTTACTAATAAATATTTTTATGTTACAATGACAGAGAAGTGGCTTTTTTAGAAGTTGCTGTCGAAAAATATGTTTAAATGAGGATTGTTGCATGGGAACCATCATCAGCATCGTTTCCGGCAAGGGCGGCGTCGGCAAAACAACGTTATGTGCCAATCTTGCGTTCTCTCTTGCTATGGCAGGGCGTACCGTCATTGCCATTGATGGAGATACCGGGCTTCGCAATCTGGATATTCTGCTGGGGCTGGAAAGCCAAGTGCCCTATGACCTGCAGGATATTTTAGAAAACCGTTGCCCCATCAGCCAGGGCGTTGCCGTTCATGAGACTCTGCCCAACCTGCACTTTATTCCCGGGTCTGAGGATTATACCGCGCAGGTGGATCGGCAGGCGTTCCGTCGGCTGTGTCATTATCTTGGCAACCATTATGAATATGTGCTGATTGATGCCCCCGCAGGAGTCGGCGAAGGCTTTTGCAACGCCATCTATTGCGCCCAGCGGTGTATTGTGGTCTCCACTCCCGATTTAACATCTGTGCGGGATGCGGGGCGTACAGCAGGAATTGTAGCAGAGATGCGTTCCATGCCCACCGAACTGGTGATCAATAAGGTGCGCAAGCAGATGATCAAAAAAGGATATCTGCAGAATGTGGATCAGGTAATGGACCAGATCTCCCTGCCTCTTTTAGGCTTGGTTCCCCATGATGATGCGGTGGTGATCTCCTCCAATCAAGGTGAGATCCTGCCCAAGAGTAAATCCCCCACCGCCAAGGCGTTCTTGAATATCGCCGGGCGCATCCAAGGAGAAGATATCCCCTTGGCATCGTTCTGGAGAAAGTAGGAATAAATGAAAATTGCATTGATTGCCCATGAAAAGAAAAAGGAACTGATGGTTCAGTTCTGCATCGCTTATGCCGGAATCTTGGCAAAGCATCAGCTTTGCGCCACCGCGACTACCGGGAACCTGATTGCAGAAGCCACCGGTCTGGAGATCAATAAGGTGCTCAGCGGCCCCCATGGCGGTGAGGACCAGATCGCGGCGCGCATCTCGTATAATGAGATTGATGTGTTGCTCTTTTTCCGAGATCCTCTTACTCCCACTACTCGGGAACGAGAGGAACTGAATATCCTGCGTCTTTGCGATGTTCATAACGTTCCGGTCGCTACCAATATTGCTACTGCCGAAGTCATCATTATGGCATTGGAGCGGGGCGATCTCGATTGGCGAGAAATCAGCAGACAATAATCAAATATCAATATGTCCCTGCTCTTTTTTGAAGAGCAGGGATTTATGGCGTTTAAATAGAAAGAAAAAAGGAGTAAAAAATGGCTCAGATCACCGCCCCCAAGGGCACCCAAGATATATTACCCAAGGATTCCGGTAAATGGCAAAAGGCAGAATCCATCATGCGCGATCTTTGCGCTCAATATGGCTTTAAGGAGATTCGTACCCCTGTTTTTGAGCATACGGAAGTGTTTGTGCGCGGTGTGGGGGAGACCACGGATGTGGTTACCAAAGAGATGTATACCTTTGAAGACAAAGGGGGGCGTTCTGTTACGCTGCGCCCGGAGGGGACGGCAGGAATTGTGCGCGCCTATGTAGAAAACGGCTTGTTTAATGAGGCGCTTCCTGCCAAATACTATTACCTGATCCAATGCTTCCGCTATGAGAAGCCCCAGAAGGGTCGCTTAAGAGAATTTCATCAGTTTGGGTTGGAACTTTTCGGTGCGCCCGACCCCATCACCGATGCAACCGTAATTTCCCTGCCTGCCCGCTTGTTTAAAAAAGTGGGGCTTCGAAATCTGTCGTTGGAGCTCAATTCCATCGGCTGTAAGGAATGCCGCGCCAAGTATCGGGAAGCGTTGATCGCTTACTTTGAGAAGGATCAGGAAAAACTTTGCCCGACCTGCCGCGAGCGGTTGGAGAAGAATCCCATGCGAATCCTGGATTGTAAGAGTGAGATCTGCCAAGGGGTCGCTAAGGAGGCTCCCCTCATTACCGATTACCTCTGCGAAGAATGCCATGACCATTTCGAGCAGGTCAAGGGCTATCTTGATGTGATGGGTATTGAATACCGAGTCAATCCTCGCATCGTGAGAGGTCTGGATTATTATAACCGAACGGTCTTTGAGTTTGTCAGCAGTGAGATCGGCGCCCAGGGTACGGTTTGCGGCGGCGGACGTTATGACGGAATGACCGAGCAATTCGGCGGTGCGCCTCAGCCCGGTATCGGCTTTGCCATGGGTATGGAGCGGTTCATGCTTCTTTTGGATGCCGCCGGTATCACCTTGGAAGAGGAGCGGGGCTGCGATCTGTTCTTGATCCCCATGGGCGAAAATGCCAAAAAGGAAGCCATCCGTATCGCGGGCGGTCTTTTGGATCAGGGCGCAAAGGTGCAATATGACCTTTTGGGCAGATCGGTCAAAGCGCAGATGAAATATGCCGATAAGATCGGTGCCGCCTGCACCGCGGTGCTGGGCGACAGCGAATTGGAAGAAGGCGCGCTGACGGTGAAAAATATGGCAAGCGGTGCGCAGGAAAAAATCGCCCTTTCGGATTTGAATGCCAAATGGTTGGAGGAATTTAGCAAATGAGAAGAACCAATTATTGCGGAGAGATCACCAAAGAAATGATCGGCAGCGAAGTTACCGTCTGCGGCTGGGTTCAGCGTCAGCGGGATCTGGGCGGCTTGATCTTCATTGATTTAAGAGACCGAACCGGTCTGGTGCAGTTGCAGTTTGATGAGTCGGTCAATAAAGAAGCCTTTGATGCGGCTTTTGCGGTTCGCAGTGAATATGTGTTGGAAGTGACCGGAACTGTTGCCAAGCGGGGCGGCGCGGTCAATACCAATCTTAAGACCGGTGAATTGGAGATCTTGGCTAAGACTGTGAAGGTTTGGTCCAAAGCGAAAACTCCGCCTTTCGAGATTGTAGAAAACAGTAATGTAAACGAAGAACTGCGGTTGAAATATCGCTTTTTGGATCTTCGCCGTCCCGATCTGCAGGGCAATATCCTGATGCGCCATCGCATCACCAAGATTACCCGGGACTATTTCGATGAAAATGGTTTTATCGAGATCGAGACCCCCATGCTGATGAAATCCACCCCTGAGGGTGCCCGTGATTATTTGGTGCCCAGCCGGATCCATCCCGGCAGTTTCTATGCGTTACCCCAATCCCCCCAGATCTATAAGCAACTTTCCATGGTGGCAGGCTTTGATCGCTATATGCAGATCGCCCGCTGCTTCCGCGATGAGGACTTGAGAGCGGATCGTCAGCCGGAATTTACCCAGATCGACCTGGAGATGTCCTTTGTGGAGATGGAAGATGTGTTGGCCATGGGCGAGGGCTTTATGCACCGCTTGTTTAAAGAGGCGTTGAACGTGGATCTGCCGCTGCCCCTGCCTCGCTTGACTTATAAAGAAGCGATGGAGCGGTTCGGTTCCGATAAGCCCGATACTCGTTTTGGCATGGAACTCTTTGATATCAGCGATATTGTGAAAGAAAGCGGATTCTCCGTTTTCAGCGGTGCTGTTGCCGCCGGCGGAAGTGTGCGCGGTATTACGGCTAAGGGCGGTGCCGCTACCCTTACCCGCAAAGAGATTGATAAACTGACCGAGCATGCCAGAGGCATCGGCGCCAAAGGATTGGCGTTTATTCGCTGGATGCCCGAGGGTCCCAACTGCTCCTTTGGCAAATTCATGACCGAAGAAGAGATGGCAGCGATCTTAGAGCGTTCCGGTGCTGCAGAAGGGGATGTGGTCCTCTTTGTAGCAGATGCAAAGAACAGCATTGTGCTCAATACCTTGGGCGCGGTTCGTTTGCTGGTCGCCGATAAGTTGAATATCGAGAAGAGCGGTTATCAATTGCTCTGGATCACCGAATTTCCCTTCTTTGATTGGGATGAAGATAATAATTGCTGGGTGGCCATGCACCATCCCTTCACCTCGCCCATGGATGAATGTCTGGATTATCTTGAGACCGATAAAGCCAATGTTCGCGCCAAAGCCTATGACTTGGTGTTGAACGGCGTAGAGTTGGCAAGCGGGTCCATTCGGATCACCGATCCCGATCTGCAGGGCAGAATGTTTAATATGCTGGGTCTTTCTCCTGAGGAAGCCCATCGCAAGTTTGGCTTCCTGACCGATGCTTTCCAATACGGTGCGCCTCCCCATGGCGGTATGGGCATTGGATTGGATCGCTTGGTGATGCAACTTTTGAATCTGAAGAACCTGCGCGATGTTGTTGCCTTCCCCAAGGTGCAAAATGCTTCCGAACTGATGAGCAATTGTCCCTCCGAGGTTTCTCCCGAGCAGCTGAAGGAATTGGGGATTGCCATTATCGAGCAGAAAGATTAACAGTTTATTTACAGCAAATTCTTGCTGTATATGTTAGAATGAGAATAGAAATCTGACTTTAAGGAGAACCGCTTCTATGATCGAAGTAAAAAATATCGTGAAGCAATACGGCGATAAGTTTGCCGTTAACGATATTTCATTCAAAGTGGAAACCGGCGAGATCGTGGGCTTTTTGGGGCCCAACGGTGCCGGCAAATCCACAACCATGAACATTCTTACCGGTTATCTTTCCGCCAATAGCGGAACCGCCATTATCGACGGAATTGATATTCTGGAAGACCCCACCGCGGCCAAGCGGCTTATCGGCTTTTTGCCGGAGCAGCCGCCCCTTTATATGGATATGACGGTGAAGGAGTACTTAAATTTCGTTTACGACTTAAAGGGTTGTAAGTTTCCCCGTAAGGAACATTTGCGGGAGATCTGCGAACTGATCAAGATCACCGATGTTTATGATCGAATGATCAAGAACCTGTCCAAAGGTTACCGTCAGCGCGTGGGCTTTGCTCAGGCGTTGGTGGGCAATCCGCCCATCTTGATTTTGGATGAGCCGACTGTGGGTCTGGATCCTCGCCAGATCATCGAGATCCGCAATCTCATCAGCCGCTTGGGCAAAAAGCATACAGTGATCCTCTCTACCCATATTCTGCAGGAAGTGCAGGCGGTTTGTGATCGTATTATCGTGATCAATAAGGGTCAACTGGTTGCCGACGGCAACGCCGAAACCCTTACCTATAAGACCGCAGGAAATCGCAAACTGGTTGCGCGCATCGCCGGCGGAAAAACCGAGATCCGCAAAGCCATCCGCGCCATGGACGGTGTCCTCTATGTGGAGGAGATCGGCTCCAAGGAGCAGGGGACAACCGATTTCTTAATCGAGTGTCAGCCCAGTGTGGATATCCGCAAACCTCTCTTTCGCTTGCTGAATGAGCGGGGCTGGTTCCTGATGGGGCTGAAATCCATGGATATGTCGCTGGAGGATGTCTTTGTGAACCTGATCGCCAATGAAGGAGGTGCCGAAGCATGAATGCCGTATGGAAACGGGAACTTCGCTCCTATCTGAAATCGCCGGTAGGCTATGTATATCTGTTTTTGTATCTCATCATAGCCGGCGCTTGCTTTAGTTTGTTTAATTTGGCAAGCAATAGTTCGGAAGTCAGCATGTATTTTTATTTCAGTTGTTATATCATGATTTTGACTGTTCCGATTTTGACCATGAAACTCTTCCCTGAAGAGCGGAAGAATAAGACCGATCAAATTTTGATCACCGCCCCCATCAGCATCACCCAAATGGTGCTGGGCAAATTCTTTGCCGCTTATACCATGTTTTTGATCAGTTTGATCCCCAGCATTTTTGCAATGGTATTTTTATATTTCGGCGGTCATGTGGAAATGGGAATTTTGGCAGGCAACTATATCGGTATTCTGCTGGTGGGTGCCGCCTATATCGCTATCGCTATGCTGATGGCGTGCATTACCGAAAGTCAGATCATCGCTTTTATGATGGGCTTCTTCACACTCCTGATCTTTGCGATCTGCGATATTTTGAAATCGGTTATTAATGTGACCATCGCCGATAAGATCGTGGATGTGATCTCGGTGTCCAGCCGATTTGAAAAGTTGGCAAGCGGGTTGTTTGATCTTTCGTCCATCTTCTACTTCATCAGTCTGACGGTGGTCTTCTTATTCCTGATCATCCGCATTATTGATAAGAGGAGGTGGAGTTGATGGCAAAGAATACCAATAATTTCTTTAAGAGCCGTAAATTCAAATACGGATCGGTGGCAACCGGTCTGACCGTTGCGTTTGTGGCGGTAGTTATCATCATTAATGTCATCTTCTCTCTCTTGGCAGATACCTATTCTTGGAAATTGGACATGACTTCTTATGATCTCTATAGCCTTTCCGATAGTACCCGCCAGGTGGTCAATTCTTTGACCGCCGATCAGAAGATCAAATTAACGGTGATGTATGCCGAGGATGAATATCCCGATCAGTTCAAAGAGACCTTCAAGCGGTTTGTAAACCTTTCGGAGAATATCACCATCGAATATGTGGACCCCGATGTCAATCCCCAGATCCTTACCTCTTTTGGTTCGGAATTCAGCATCGAAGAGGGTGCGGTTGTGGTGCAAAACGGAGACCGTATTCGTGTTGTGGCATTCAGCGATATGTATGAGCAGGATAATTCCAGCTATAATGTAACCTATAAAACCGAGGAGTGTTTAACTTCCGCAGTGTTGTATGTTACCAAGGCGGAGATCCCCCTGGTCTATTTTGTGACCGGTCACGGAGAAACCGGGTATGATTCCTTTATGAACCTCATCGCTAATAACGGTGCGGATGTGCAGGAAGTAAAACTGAGCCAGCTTTCTACTTTTGATGAGATGGCAAGAGTAATGGTTATCTGCGGTCCTACCATGGACTATTCGGAGGCCGAGATCTATAAACTTCAGCAATTTTTGGCAAACGACTATAATTACGAGCGAGATCTTTTCTTCTTCTCCAATCCCGAGGCGCCGAGCCTGCCCAATTTAGAGGGTCTTTTGGCAGAATGGGGTCTTGCTCTGGGTCATGACTTGGTGCTGGAGAGCGATGCATATACCGCTTCTACCTATGCGAATTCCACCGAAGAGGTGCCCCGCTATTTGATCCCCTCTTATACTGAGGCAGAAGTCAGCGGCGTGAAGATCACCACTGATTATCTCAGCGTGGTTCCCTCTGCAAGTTCGGTAAATCTGCTCTTTGATGCGCAGGATATTACGGAAACGGCTGCTCTTTTGACCACTTCCGAGGAATCCTATGCCAAGAGCAGCGATGCGGTCAACACCTATGAAAAAGCCGAAGGCGATGCGGAAGGTCCTTTCAATCTGGCTGCGATCGGTACCCGCTATCGCTATCAAGATAACGTTGCCATCGAAAGCCATGTCTTTGCGGCGGGCTCGGTGGAGATGTTGCAGCCCACTTATATGACCTATAACGGCAACAGCGGTTTCCTCTTTGAGGTCTATAAAATGATGGTGGGCGAGACCGAAAATGAATTGGTCGGCACCACCAAGACCGCCGCTTCCACCTATATGACCTTGAGCACCGAAGCCATTCGCTGGGGTTCCATTATCTTTATTGTATTGATTCCCGGGATCTTCTTAGTGATCGGTGTTGTGGTCTATATTCGGAGGAGATTCTTATGATAAAGCGTTTAAAACCCATGCTGATTCTGGCAGGCTCCGCTTTGGTGCTGGGGATCGTGCTTTGGGTGTTGGTCGCCTTTGTATTGCCCAAGGATGACGCGGGCAAAGAAAAAGGCAATGAAGTATTGCTGGTTGACGCCGATCTCTCTGAAGCAGATCGGGTGGAGATCACCAACCGCTTCGATACCTATACTTTGGTGAAAAAAGCCATCGAATCTTATTATATCGAGGGCAAAGAGGACTATCCGGTCCTTTATGATAATGTGTCCTATCTGCTGGAAAAACTGACCGATTTTACCGCCAATAAATTGCTGGTGGAGCATCCCACCGCTGAGCAGTTGGAGGGCTACGGTCTTGCCGATCCCGAGGGGACGATGAAGGTGGTGGATGGAGACAATATCTATCAATTCACCTTTGGAACCACCTCTGCCTCCGGCAACTATTATTTCCAAATGGGCGGAGACCCTGCGGTCTATCTGGTGTCAACCGCGGTGCCCGATATCGTGTTGCTCTCCCGTTATCAGTTCTATTACGGGCAGATGATCAAGTATAACGATTCCGACACCACCGAAAATGAAGACCTGACCGATATGTATATCAGCGGTTCCGGTCGGGAGCAGCCCATTACCCTCACCCAGCAGCAACTGGCAGAGGATGAGGTGGGTACCGCCTATATTCTGACCGAGCCCTTCCGTCATTCCCTGGCAGGTACAACCCTGACCGACATTTCGGATATGATGGTGGCCATGTCCAATGCCCAGATCGTGGGGGATGATACCTCTCCTGCGGCCTTGGCCGAAAAGGGGCTGGACGAGCCCATGTATATCTACCGCTATGTAAAGGGCGGCGAGACCTTCGAGGTCCATCTGGGGGATATCAACGCCTCCGGTTATCAGTATTGCTATGAAACCAGCGGAAAGTTCATCTATTCCATTTTGGCCTCCGACTGCGAGGTTCTGGGGGATGCCCTTCTCAATTATTGCGAGAATATGATCTATACCCGCTCGGTGGATCAGTTGGCGGCAATTAAAGTGGTTGGCGGCGATAAGAATTACAGCATCACCATCGGCGAGCAGGACGAAGTGGGCAACTATAATGTGGTCATTAATAATAAGAAGGTGGATAGCGAGCTCTTCTCGGATTTCTATTCCCATATTCTGACCATCAGTATCACCGATCTGGGCCAGAAAGGGTCCGAGACCCAAGAGATCTGTACCGTCACCTTCACCCTTAAAGACGGAACCGTGGAAGAAATGAAATTCTATCCCGTTACCGGTCTCAAGTGCTTCTGCGAAGTCAATGGCAAGGGGCAGTTCTGGGTCAGCAAGATGAATGTTGAGAAGATCCTGGAGAATGCCCAGAAGCTTTATAATGGCGAAGTCATCACTCTCGAGTGGTAAAACCGCTGAAAATGGCGCATCTTCCGTCGGCGCGACCGCTCGCGGTATCGCATACAGCTTCGGATCGCGCCAACGAAACCTGCATCCATTTTGAGCGGTTTCCGACTGAAACTGAAAATGGCGCATCTTCCGTCGGCGCGACCGCTCGCGGTATCGCACACAGCTTTGGATCGCGCCAACGAAACCTTCATCCATTTTGAGCGGTTTCCAACCGCTGAAAGAAAAGCCTCCCGAAAACTCGGGAGGCTTTTTGAATAAAAGGCTTGCTTTTTCCAATAATATATGATATATTATATGTATCTTGAATATCAAGGAGGTTCGTTCCCAAGCGAACCTCCTTATTATATGCATAGGAGGCGAGCAATTGAAAGAAAACATTGCATCCAGAGTAGAAGCGCTGGCAGCGCCGGTGGCGGAAGGTTTGGGCTATCAGTTGTTTGATGTGGAATATGTAAAAGAAGGTCCGGATTTTTACCTTCGTTTATATATTACCAAAGAAGAGGGAATTGCCATTGAAGATTGCGAGGCCATGAGCCGCGCGGTGGATCCCTTGCTGGATGAAGCCGATTTCATCAAGGAACGCTATTATTTGGAGGTTTCTTCGGTGGGGTTGGATCGTCCTTTGAAAAAAGAAAAAGATTTTCTCTATTTCATGGGCGAGAAAATCGAGATCAAGCTGTTTAAAGCCTTTGAAGGCAGTGATTATTGGGTGGGTACGCTCACCGGATATGAAGATGGGCAATTCTCCATGGAAACGGTGAAGGGCGAAATGACGGTTGCAGTCAAAGAATGTCGCCTGATCCGTCCCTGGATTGATTTTAGTGAATATAAAGACTGACCTTATAGGAGGAAAAAGGAAAAAAGATGAAGAACGCAGAATTTTTTAAAGCATTAGACCTGATCGAGGCAGAAAAAGGCATTCCTGCCGATTATATGCTGGAGAAGGTAGAGGCTGCGCTGTTGGCAGCCGCTAAGAGAGCATACGGATCTGCCGATAACGCAGAGGTGGTTATCAACCGCGAGAAGAATGAGATCAAATTGATCCAAAAGAAATTGGTGGTTGAAACCGTGACCGATCCCGTATTGGAGATCTCTTTGGAAGAGGCTCATGATACCGTCAATAAGCGGTTGAAACTGGGCAGCGAAGCCAAGATCGAGATCAAGACCAAAGAATTTGGCAGAATTGCCGCCCAGAATGCCAAGCAGGTGATCATCCATGGTATTCGCGATGGCGAGCGCGGTCTGCTCTATCAAGAGTTCAACAGCAAGGAGTGCGAGATCCTCACCACAACCGTGAATCGCGTGGAGCCCAATGGCAATGTGATTCTGGACATTGGTAAGAGCCAGGCAATGCTCATTAAGAATGAGCAGATCCCCGGCGAGGAATTCAACCCCGGCGATTTTGTGAAGATCTATGTAGTAGAGGTGCGCAACGCCCAAAGAGGTCCTCAGATCTTGATCTCCCGTACCCATCCCGGTCTGGTAAAGCGGCTCTTCGAGCTGGAGGTCCCCGAGATCTTTGACGGCTCGGTAGAGGTGAAGGCCATCTCCCGCGAGGCAGGCAGCCGTACCAAGATCGCTGTTTGGTCCAATGATGAGAATGTGGATCCTGTTGGTTCCTGTATCGGTAACCGCGGAATGCGTATTTCCAAGATCTGCGATGAGTTGAAGGGCGAGAAGGTAGACATTATTCGCTATAGCGAAGATCCCGAAGAGTATATCGCTTCCGCGCTGGCTCCCGCCAAGATTCTGAGCGTTGCCGCCGATCCCGAAGGCAAGACCTGCGTGGTTGTGGTCAGCGATGATCAGTTGTCGCTCGCCATTGGTAAAGAGGGTCAGAATGCCCGCCTTGCCGCAAAATTGACCGGCTATAAGATTGACATTAAGCCGCTCTCCAAAGTAGGTGAATAAACCTTGGCAAAAGAACGAAAGATCCCGATGCGGATGTGTCTTTGCTGCAGGGAAATGAAGCCGAAAAAAGATTTGGTCCGGGTGGTTGCCAATAAAGAGGGCACCATCGCGCTGGATCTTACCGGCAAGGCTCCCGGTCGGGGCGCCTATCTTTGCAGAGAACGTGAATGTGTGAAAAAGCTTGCCAAGAGCAAAGCGTTGGATCGCGCCTTTGCAAGAGCAGTTCCCGCGGAGGTTTATGAAGCGCTGGAAAAGGAGTTGACCGGCGGTGAATAAATTTCTTTCTACTTTAGGGCTTGCCCGCAGAGCAGGAAAACTAACCTATGGTTTTGATATGGTTCTTTCCAATCTGCATAAAACCCATCTGATCCTGTTGGCAGAGGATTGCGCTCCGCGCACTCTCCGCAACATTCGGGAGGCCGCCGAGGAATTCGGCGTGCCCATGATGAATATACCGTATACCAAAGAATCTCTCGGCGTCAGCATCGGCACCAAACCGGTGGGGATCATCGGCGTTGCCGACCGGGGCTTTTCCGGCAGTCTGACCAAAACGATTGAAGGGGGTAATTAAATGGAACAAAAATACAGAATCCACGAGTTTGCAAAAGATTTCGGCACCAAGAGTGTGGAGATTATGGATCTGCTGACTCGTTTTGAAACCAAAGAACGCACCCATATGGCGGTGCTGACCCAACCGGAGTTGGACTATCTCTTCAACTATTATACCAAGAAGAATGAGGTGGCAAACTTCAACGCCTATTTTGAATTGGCAAATCGGCCCGATCCCGAAGGTACCAAAAAGGAAGAGCCCAAGAAGGAAGAGCCGAAGGTAGAGGTGAAAAAGGAAGAGCCGAAGAAGGAAGAACCCAAGAAGAGCGGTCCTCGCCTGATTGAAAAGGCTCCTCAGCCGGTAAAGAAGGAAGAACCGAAGGTAGAGGTGAAAAAGGAAGCGCCCAAGAAGAGCGGTCCTCGCTTGATCGAAAAGGCTCCTCAGCCGGTTCAACAACCTGCTCAAAAGCCCGCGCCTCAGCCTGCTGCTAAAAAACCGGCAGACAATGCCCAGCCCTTCACTAAAAAGAAGGAAAAGGGTCCCAAGCAGGTGCAGAACTATGAGCGTACGGTGCGCGTGGTAGATACCCGTACCAACGATGTGAACCTCGGGAAGTACGACGATCATCTTTTGGATCTGGCAGGCAGCCATGAAGGTCGCAATATGACCACTGCTAAGCAGAAGATCCAAAAGAAGAAGGATTGGCAGAAAAAGAACCAATTCGGCATGAAGAAAAAGAAGGAGACCGAGGCAGAGCGCTTAAAGCGGATCGAGCTGCAGCGTAAGCAAGCCAAGATGAAGATCTTGGTTCCCGATGAGATCTCGGTGGGCGAACTGGCGCTTCGAATGAAGGTCAATGTGGCGCAGGTAGTAAAGAAATTGATGGGGATGGGCATCCTTGCCTCTGCTTCTCAGATGATTGATTTCGATACTGCGTATCTGATTGCCGAAGAATTTGATGTCAGAGTGGAGAAGGAGATTATTCTCTCTATCGAGGATCGCCTGATCGACGATCGCGAGGATACCGCGGAAGAGTTGATCAAGCGCTGTCCCGTTGTGGTGGTAATGGGTCACGTTGACCATGGTAAGACCTCTCTTCTGGATGCTATCCGCAACGCCAATGTGGTCAGCGGCGAGGCAGGCGGCATCACCCAGCATATCGGTGCTTATAAGGTGCAGTGCAACGGTGAGGATATCACCTTCCTGGATACCCCCGGTCATGCTGCCTTTACTGCGATGCGCGCCCGCGGCGCGCTGGCAACCGATATTGCCATCTTGGTGGTGGCCGCAGACGATGGCATTATGCCCCAGACTGTTGAAGCCATCAACCATGCCAAGGCGGCGGAGATTCCCATCATCGTTGCCATCAATAAAATGGATAAACCCACCGCCAACCCTGATCGGGTGATGCAGGAGATGACCGAATACGGTCTGGTTCCCGAAGCCTGGGGCGGCGATACCATCTGCGTTCCCGTTTCCGCCCTGAAGCATGAGAACATCGACACTCTTTTGGAGATGGTTCTGCTGGTGGCTGAAATGCGGGATCTCAAAGCCAACCCCAACCGCCTTGCCAAGGGTACTGTTATCGAGGCAAAGCTGGATAAGGGTCGCGGTTCTGTGGCTACCGTGTTGGTACAAAACGGTACGCTGAATATGGGTGATATCATCATCGCCGGCACCGCGGTGGGTAAGATCCGCGCCATGACCGACGATAAGGGCAGAAAGCAAAAGACCGCCGGCCCCTCTACTCCTGTGGAGATCATCGGCTTGGCCGAGGTTCCCCAGGCGGGCGATGATTTCTTTGTGGTCGAAGACGAGCGCCTGGCAAGAGAGCTTGCCGAGCAGCGTAAGGCCGATCAGAAGCTGGCCTCCCAGAGCCAGTATAAGGTCTCTCTTGATGATCTGTTCTCCCGTATTCAGGAGGGCAATGTGAAGGACCTCAATATCATTGTGAAGGCCGATGTGCAGGGCTCTGCCGAGGCGGTGAAGGCCTCCTTGGAGAAACTGACCAATGAAGAGGTTCGGGTGCGCGTGATCCATAACGGTGTCGGCGGCATCAATGAAAGCGATGTGATGCTGGCGGAGGCCTCCGGTGCCATCATTGTGGGCTTCAATATCCGCCCCGATGCCAATGCCAAGGCCCATGCCGAAAAGGCGCAGGTGGATATCCGCCTCTATCGCGTGATCTATGATTGTATTGAAGAGATCGAGGCCGCGATGAAGGGTATGCTGGCTCCCAAGTTTAAGGAAGTGATCTTGGGTATGGCCGAGGTGCGCCAGACCATCAAGGCTTCGGGCATCGGTACCATCGCAGGCTGCTATGTAAAAGACGGTAAGATGGTGCGCAATGCCTCCATCCGCCTGATTCGTGATAATGTGGTGATCTTGGAGGGGACCATGGGCTCCCTCAAGCGCTTTAAGGACGATGTGAAGGAAGTGGCAGAGAACTTCGAGTGCGGTATCACCATCGAGAACTTCAACGATATTAAAGAAGGCGATATGATCGAAGCCTTCGAAATGCAGGAGATCAAAGACTAATGGCTACTCATCGTATGGCGCGGGTCAATGAAGAGATCCGCCGGGAGTTGGCCCGGATCCTTCCCTCTGTGAAGGATCCACGGGTCCCCTCCCTGATCTCGGTTACCGCAGTAGAGGCAACCGGTGATCTCAAGGAATGTAAGGTGTTTGTTTCCGCCCTGAACGGCGATGAAAAGGAGATGCTTCGAGGGTTGAGATCCTCCGGTAGCTATATCCGCGGCGCGCTGGCGCGCAACCTGAAGCTGCGGTATACACCGGAGCTGACCTTCTATGCCGATCCTTCCATCAAATACGGCATGCATATCAACGAAAAATTGCATGAACTGGGGCTGGACGGTACCGGAGAGCAAGAAGATGAAGAATAATACGCTTCAGGAAATCGCAGAGTTTTTAAAGGGTCAGCAGCAGTTGACCCTGCTTTGCCATGTCCGCCCCGATGGAGATACCTTGGGCAGCGCCTTCGGCTTGAAGGACTGCTTGGAGCGATTGGGAAAAGAGGTGCAGGTCCTCTGCGCCGATCCCATCTCGCCTCGCTATCGGTTTTTAAATGATGGAAAGGGTGATCTTCGCGGCGAGGCAAAGGGTGCCGTTGTTTGCGTGGATATTGCTTCTCCCGAAATGGCGGGCAGTTATAAGGAATTGGCTCTTTCGGCTGATTGCGTCATCGACCATCATGCGACCAATCCTTGCTATGGCAAGCGAAATTTGGTGGATGCTTCCGCTGCGGCGGCGGGGGAGATCATGGTGGATCTTTCTGCTCTTTTGGGCGGGTGTTCGCCCAAGGCGGCAGCGGCGTTTTATACCGCCATCGCCACCGATACCGGCTGTTTTAAATATGGAAATACTACCCGCCGTACCCATCAGGCAGCGGCAACGTTGCTGGAAACGGATTTTGATTTAAAGGCGCTGAATAAGCATCTCTTCCAAACCAGTCGCTGGGCGGAATTGGATCTCAACCGCAGAGCAACCGAGACCATCCGCTTCTATGAAGGCGGCAAGATCGCCGCGATGGAGATCTCTTTGCAGATGTTGGAAGAGACCGGCGCAGGCGCCGATGAATTGGAGACCATCTCTTCACTGCCCATTCAGATCGAAGGGGTGGCGGCTGCGGCAACCTTTAAGGAACTGGAAGCGGGGCAGTATAAAGTCTCTTTGCGCACCGATGGATCGGCGCATGGGGGAAAGATCTGCGCCACCTTCGGCGGCGGCGGACATGCCCAAGCGGCAGGTTGCTCCCTTTCGGGTTCTTATGAAGAAGTGCGGGCGCAGGTGGTTTCCGCCATTCAAAAGGAATTGATATGAACGGATTGTTTTTAGTGGATAAACCCACCGATATGACTTCTTTTGGGGTGGTGGCGCGGCTTCGTCGTTTAACCAAGGAAAAATGCGGTCATAGCGGAACCCTGGATCCCATGGCAACCGGTCTTTTGCCGGTACTGGTAGGGAAGGGAACCAAGCTTTGCGAGCTGTTGACCGAGGGTGATAAAGGCTATATCGGCACTTTGCAATTGGGAATTTGCACCGATACGGGGGATACCACCGGGAAGGTGCTGGAAGAGCGCCAAAGTCATGTGACCGAGGCTCAATTGCGGGCGTTATTGCCTTCTTTTACGGGAGAGATTCAGCAGATCCCGCCTGTTTTTTCCGCCATTAAGGTGGATGGAGTTCCTCTTTACCGCCATGCCCGTAAGGGCAGAGAGGTGGAGGTCCCTGCCCGTACCGTGACCATTTATCGAATGGAATTGCGCTCCTTTGATGAGGAGAAGCAGGAGGCGGTGCTGGAAGTGGATTGCTCCAAGGGCACCTATATTCGCACCCTTTTTATGGATCTTGCCAAGGCGGCAGGAACGGTTGGTACCATGTCTGCCTTACGGCGCACCAAGGCGGGGCGGTTTTCTTTGAAAAACGCCATTCCCTTGGAAATATTAATGAAAAAATTAGAGGAAGGTGCGGCAGAGGATCTGATTCCTCTTGCTGAGGTACTTTCCTTTTTGCCGACGTATGAACCACCGGCATTTTTTGCCACCCTTTTGAAAAACGGATGCGCCGTTTCGGTGGCCAAACTAAAAAACGCTCCAGACACCCGCTGCACCGTCTATGCCGACGGTCAGTTGCTGGGTCTTGGAGAACGGGTAGAAAAGGACGGAGAGACCTGCTTTAAGGTCGTAACGCATTTATGAGAGTAAACCGAGTAATCGCCATCGGAGATTTCGACGGGGTCCATCTGGGCCATCGCGCACTTTTCCGGGCGCTGAAGGAATGGGCGGAAAGTCTTCATGCAGAACCCTTTTTGCTTTCCTTTGATCAGAATACCAAAAACCGCAAAGTGATCACCGAAACCGCGGTCAAGGAAGCATATTTCCGCCGCTATGGGATGGAGCATTGGCAAACCCTTTCTTTTGAAGAATGGAAAGGGGTGTCTGCCGAGGAGTTTATCGCGCAGGTCTTAAAAGAGGAATTGGGCGCGGTAGGCGTTTTGGCAGGGCAAGATCTTCATTTCGGAAAGGATCGCGCCGGCAATGAATTTACCCTCATTGCCAAAGGCATTGCGGTAAGAAAAATCGAAAACGAGACCTTGGGCGATCTTCGGATCAGTTCTTCGTCCATTCGTAAATGGATCGAGGAAGGAAACCTGCCCGAGGCAGAGCGGCAGATGGGGCATCCCTTCTGCTTGATGGGCGCAGTTGCTCATGGAAAAGGGTTGGCAAAGGAATACGGACTGCCTACCGTCAATCTTCCCCTCTCGGAGCGGCAATTATTGCCTCCCTTCGGGGTTTATGCCGCGCAGGTGGAGGTGGATGGAGTGTGTTATCCCGCCGTTGCCAATATCGGAGTGCGCCCCACTGTTGAAAAAGAGGGCGTTCCCAATGCAGAAGCCCATATTCTGGCAGACGTTCCCGATCTTTATGGGAAAGAGATCTGCTTAGAATTGAAGGCATATTTGCGGCGGGAGATGAAATTTGAAAGTAAAGAAGCATTGTTTTTGCAGATCAAAAAGGATGGGGAGCAAAGTTTGGCAAGATTGGAGATGCTCAAATGAAATACCGTGTATTGTCCATGATCTTATGCCTTGCGTTGCTGTTGAGCGGGTGCAAGACCATAGAGCAAACTGCCGCTAAAGAAGATAGCGGCGGCACCGGCTATGGAGCAGCCCGCAAAAGCGCGCTGAAGGTGCAAGATCTGTATTTCTTTACCCATACGACCACCCGCGCTTCTGTGCTCACCAAACTGGGAAGTCCGCAAGAATCCCTGATGAGTACAAAAGCGGTGGATACTTATCGCTTGGCAGATGGGCAGACGCTGGAACTGACCTATTCTCAGCGGGATGTGGTGGAGACCGCAGTCTATACCGATGAAAAAGGAACCAGTCAGAGCCTTTTTGATTATCTAACCAAAATCGGTGTATTAAAGACCATCGGTTCTGCGCCCCAAGCGCCGACCGTGGATACTCCCGAGGAAGAAATACCCTCGGTAGACATTCCCGATGCACCGGTGGAAGAACATCCCATTATTTCGGTGGATACCGGCTATTTTTCCAATGAAATTTATACTTATGCCATGGCAGAGCAGATCTTGGTTTTGGGCGCATTGAGGGAGACGGTGGTTTCCGCCTTGGGTAAGCCCAACCGCTTCTCTTCGGTGGATTTTGCGAAGGATAGTTATATTGTAGACGTCTATGTGATGGAAGACGGCAGCCTTCTTTACTTGGATTACGGGTACCTGCGAAATGAATTGCGGGCTGTTCGTAAGTTGGAAGGCGGTAATGCCATCCATTACTTGGGTGAATGGGGCGCCGAAGAACGTCCCCGCGGCTTCTATCGGATCACCAAAAACGAAATGCTGTTCTCTTCTTTGAAAAAGGGAACGACCCCTGCCAATATCTATCGGCAATTTGGAGAGCCCGATTGGCTGGAAGGCAGCGAACAGAGTTGGCGTGCAGCGTATCAGCTGCAGGTGGGAGATATTCTGTATTTGGAATTTGGCGTCGGGAATAACAGTCTTTCCTCTGCTTTGATTCAGCGTAGCGGCGGAACCGTATCGGTGGTGGCGTTACGATGAAAAAGATTTTAGCGGTTTTATTGGCGGCGTTGCTGTTGCTTTCTTTGGTCGGCTGTAGAGCAAAGGCGGAAGACTTGGTCTTTTATGTTCTGAAAAATGAGGACGTTCCCGCCGCCAAAAGTGCGTTGCTTTCCGCTGCGAAAGAAAAGGGCAGGGCGGTCTTTACCGGCGAGGATTTGGAAGGCTGGCTCTGGAGCGATCAGCGCGTGCGCTTGAAAAATGTCAATGTAAAAAACACCGCCGTTGATGGCAGCGCTTTGTTTCAAACGGCAAGTACCGATGTGTTTGTGTTGGTTCTCGGCAATAAGGTGCTGTATTCCGGCGGATTTCAGAAGAACGCCGCAGGCGTTTCTATTCGTGATGCAGGCACGCGGGATTTTGAATTTTGTTTTACCGATCCTTTCGGGGATCAGACAGATCCCCGCGGCAATGCAGAACTCTATGAATTTTTGGTTGACCAACAATTGTTGGTATCGGAATTGAAAGGATGATTTAAATGGCAATGCCTCCTCCGCCCCCCGGCGGCGGGTTCCGCAGAGGACCCCATCGGGAACTGACTCCTGAGGAAAAAATGCAACTCCCCAAGTTGACCTGGTCTTTTTTAAAGCGGATCCTTGCTTGGATGGTGCCCTATAAATGGCATTTTCTTTTGGTCTTAATCTGCATTACCGCTTCGGGCTTGCTGGGTATTTTGCCGTCCATCCTCACCGGTAAGATGATCGACCTGGGTCTTTATGGCGGGGATCTGCCTCTGTTGATCAAACTGGCACTGATCTCCTTTATGGTCTTGATCCTTTCCAATGTGATCTCGGCGGGGGAAATGTTGCTGACCGCATGGATTGGGCAATTTATTACTTATGATATGCGGAATAAGATGTATGCCCATCTGCAAAAAATGGGGCATCGGTTTTTCACCTCCAATTATCAAGGAGATATCATTACCCGTATGACCGAAGATATCGGTGGTGTGCAGGCGGTGATCTCTCAAACTTTTTTAAATCTTTTTAGTAATCTGGCAACGGTGGTCATTGTGTTGATCACCCTCTTTAAAGAAAACTGGATCCTGGCGCTGGTGGGCGTTGCCATCGTTCCTTTTTGCGTGCTTCCTACTCGGGCGGTAGGCAAAAAACGGTGGGCGATTGCCGATGAGACCCAAAAGCAGCGGGATCAATCCAACCAGATCCTGCATGAATCCTTAAGCGTCAGCGGTCAGTTGCTGGTCAAACTTTTCACCAATGAGCAAAAGGAATATGAGGATTATCGCGCGGTCAATTATAAGGCGGCAAAACTAGCAATCAAAGAGCGGCTGGTCGGTCTTTGGTTTTGGCGGACATTGAATGTGCTCCGCAACATGGGACCTTTGTTGATCTATGTGGCAGCGGGGCTGATCATGTATCGCTTGGGCAATGCCGATCTTACCGTCGGTGATGTCACCATCATGGTGGCGCTGGTGAATAAACTTTATCATCCGGTGGATCAATTATTGAATATTCAATCGGATGTCATGCGCTCCATGGCGCTCTTTAACCGTATTTTTGAATATTTCGACCTGAAGCCTGATGTGGAAAACCCCGAAAACGGCTATCAACCGCAGCAGGTATCGGGCGATGTGGCTTTTGAAGATGTCACCTTTGCCTATTCCAAGGAAAAGGAACTGCTGCAGCAGATCACTTTCCGTGCTGATGCGGGCAAGACCATTGCTATTGTGGGCGCCAGCGGCAGCGGAAAATCCACACTGGTCAATCTGATCCCTCGCCTTTTTGATACAGAAGATGGAAAGGTGATGCTGGATGGTGTGGATGTGAGAGACTGGGATCTGACCGCCCTGCGCAAGCAGATCGGTATGGTGACCCAGGAGACCTATCTTTTTAACGATACCGTGCGGGCGAACCTGCTCTATGCCAAGTGGGATGCCACCGAGGAGGAGCTGATCGCCGCTTGCAAGGATGCCAATATCCATGATTTCATTATGAGCCTGCCCAATGGGTATGATACCGAGGTAGGCAATCGGGGCTTTAAACTTTCCGGCGGCGAAAAACAGCGGATCTCCATCGCCCGGGCTATTTTAAAAAACCCCAAGGTGCTGATTCTGGATGAAGCGACTTCGTCGCTGGATTCCATCTCCGAAAGCCTGATTCAAGAGGCCATCAGCCCCTTGCTTCAAGGCAGAACCTCCATTGTGATCGCCCATCGTCTGACCACCATTCTGGCGGCGGATGAGATCTTGGTTTTGGACCATGGAAAGATCGTGGAGCGTGGTAAACATGCAGATCTGGTGGAGCAAAACGGGGTTTATCGCCAACTCTATGAGACCCAGTTCCGCTACGCCCTCGATGATTACGAGCAAAGAAAAAAGAACGAAATCGGATGATTTCGTTCTTTTTTTATGGGTTCTTCACAAAATCAACACATCGTTTTGCTATACTGATGGCAGAAGCGAGGTGATGGGCGGTTGGCGAAGATGATCTTTCGGCGGCTGGAGAAAAAATATCTGCTGCGTGATGGGCAAAAAGAGGCGTTTTTGGAGCGGATCGCCCCTTATGTGGAAGAGGATGAATACGGGCGGTATACCCTTGCCAATCTCTATTTCGATACCGAATGCTTTGAGAGCATCAACCGCTCCATGGAAAAGCCTCCCTTTAAGGAAAAGATGCGCCTGCGCGCCTATGGCACTCCCGCTCCTGATGATGCGGTGTTCTGGGAACTGAAAAAGAAGTTCAAGGGCGTTGGCTATAAGCGGCGGTTGGTCACCTCCTGCCGCGCCATGGAGGATTATTTGACCGAAGACATTCCCCTGCCCGACAGTCCGACCTTTCGGGAGCTGGACTATGAGCGAAAGCGGCAGGGCTTGCGCCCGAAGATCTATCTGGCCTATGATCGGGTGGCTTATTATGCCAGGGGCGATCATGAGGTGAGGATCACCTTTGATGAGAATATCCGCTATCGCTGGGATCGCTTGGATCTGACCTTGGGGGACGAGGGCTGCACCCTCTATCCCTTGGAGGGGCATCTTTTAGAGCTGAAGGTCAATGAAGGAATGCCCTTATGGCTTTCTGCCATCCTCACCGATCTTAAGATCTATCCCCGATCCTTCTCCAAATACGGAAAAATCTATGAAAGAGAGAAAACATTGCAATGCTCGAAAGTATTTTTGCAAACCAAATGACCATCGCCGCGGCGGCGGTCTGCACCGCGGTCTCGCTGGGGCTTGGGGCGCTGATCGCTCTGATCTATAAATGGGCCAATAAGGATTGCACCGCCCATTTTTTGGTGGCGCTGTTGCTCTTGCCTGCCTTGGTGCAGTGTGTTATTATGATGGTAAACGGTAATTTAGGCGCCGGTGTTGCGGTGGCGGGCGCTTTTAGTTTGGTTCGCTTCCGCTCTGCCCAAGGCTCGGCTCAGGAGATCTGCATCATTTTTTTGGCCATGGCAGTGGGGCTGACCATTGGAATGGGCTATGTGGCCTTTGCCGCCGCTTTTACGGCGGTGCTGCTCCTGGCCTTTTTCCTGGCCTGCAGGCTGCTGTTTTCTCCGCGGGTGCAGGAAAAGCAGTTGAAGATCTTGGTGGCCGAGGATGTGGATTATATGGAGGCCTTTGAAGATCTATTTCAGCGTTATACCTGCTCCCATCGGCTGATCCGCACCAAAACCACCAATATGGGCAGCCTTTATCAGCTGACCTATCGGCTTCGGATCAAGGAGCCCGCATTCGAAAAAGAATTTTTAGATGCGCTGCGCTGTCGCAACGGAAACCTTACCGTTTCCCTGATGGCGGCTATCCCCGAAAAAGAAACTCTTTAAAAGGAAAGAAAAACAATGAATCAAAGTGATTTTACTATTATGGTTGCCGATGATGATCGGCGGATCCGCCAGATGCTGGTTACTTATCTGAGGGGCCATGGCTATCAGGTCATGGAGGCGGAAGACGGTGAGCGGGCTCTGGATCTTTATTATGCCAACCCCAATCAGATTGATCTGATCCTCTTGGATGTGATGATGCCGGGGCGGGATGGCTTTTCGGTGCTGGAGGAGCTGCGGGACAGTACTTTGGTGCCGGTGATCATGGTGACCGCCAAGGATCAGGAATACGATCAGCTGAAGGGCTTCAAATGCGGCGCCGATGATTATATCAGTAAGCCCTTTTCACCGACTGTTTTGCTGGCGCGGATCGAATCGGTATTGCGCCGTTGCTCGGTGAAGGCCCAGAATCAGACCCTTTCGGCGGGCCCCATCGAAATTATGCTGAAAAGCAAGAGTATGAAGCTGAACGGCGAAGCGGTGATCCTGACCCAAAAGGAATTTGACCTGCTGACCTATCTGATGACCAATCCGCGGGAGGTGCTTTCCCGCAACCAGATCCTCAACGCCATCTGGAATTATGATTATGAAGGGGATCCCCGTACGGTGGATACCCATATCAAGCAGTTGCGCGCCAAGCTGGGGGAGGCGGGCTCCTTTATCCGCACCGTTCACGGCCGCGGCTATCTCTTCGACGGTCCTGAAGCATGAAGATCTCCATTAAAGTAAAAACCACCCTCTTGGTGGGGGTCATTATCCTTGCGCTGATCGGCGCCCTTCTGGCGGCCACCTTCTTTTTGGCGGAGCCCTTTATGATCCGTCGTCAGAAGAATGCCATGGAGACCCTGTATCATACCTTGGAAAAGGGCTATTCCGATGATGCCGCCGTATTGAGCGGGCTGATCGCCGATTATGAGGAGGAGCGGTCGGTTCGGGTAGAGATCTTCATGGAAGACGGCACCCTGGTCTATACCTCCGGCCGCAAGATGGCCGAGGGCTTTGGCAATGGCTTTGGGGAACAGCCCAGGCCGGATCGTCCCTTTAATGAGCCCGGGCGGCAGGCGGATTATTCTGCCGACCCCAAGGTGGAGCGGCAGGGCCATCGGGGAGAAGAACTGCTGACCTTAAGAGGCATAGTTTCCACCCAAAGCGGTGCCCGCTATATCTCCATTGAATCGCCGGTGGCGGCCATCTCCGCCGCCGTTGCGGTCTTGCAGCCGCTGATCCTCGTGATCGCGGTTTTGGTGGCGCTGATGGGCTCTTTGGCGGCGTATTTTTATGCCGCAGGCTTTGCACGGCCGATTGCGGCGGTCAGCCAAACGGCCAAGCGGGTGGCGGCGCTGGATTTTGCCCATTGCGCCGAAGAAAACAGCTCCACCGCCGAGATCGCCGATCTTGCAGTCAGTATCAATACCATGAGCGGTCAGTTGGAGCGCTTTATTGAGGAATTGATGGCCAAAAACCGCCAATTGGCGGAAGATAATGACCGCCTCGCTCGGGAGGAGGAGACCCGCCGCTCCTTTATCGCCAATGTTTCCCATGATCTGAAAAGCCCCCTTGCGGTGTTGGGCGGCTATGCCGAAATGCTCAAGGAGCATACCGAGGGCATCGATCCCGAGTCCTGCTATGATGTGATCATTGAGGAAACGGCGGTAATGAGCGAGATGATCCGCTCGATGCTGGAGGTCTCCGCCCTGGAAAACGGCATCAAGGAACTGAAAAAAGAGCCGATTCCTTTAAGCGAATGGCTGAAGGAGCTGATGGAGCGGGAACGCCCCCTTCTGGAAAAAAAGGGTTTTCAGGTCTCTTCGGTGATCGCCCCCGACCTTTGGGCAGAGGCCGATGCCGAATTGCTGGAGCGGGCAGTCTTGAATATCCTGCAAAATGCCGAGGATCATACCGCCAAGGCAGGCGCCATCGCGGTAATGCTGGCCAGAGGCGAGGATGGACTCTTCCTCTCGGTCTATAATGAAGGCGCCCCCATCCCCGAAGAAAAGCTCCATAAAATATGGGAAAGCTTTTATAAGGCCGATGAAGCCCGCACGCGGGACGAGAAGAATAATGTGGGTCTGGGGTTATATATTGTGAAGACCATTGTGGCCGCCCATGGGGGCAGCTGCGGTGCATTGAATGAGCAAAGCGGCGTTCGCTTCTGGATCCGCTTGCCGAAAATGGAAAAATAATGAAAAAAACCATTGCTTTATTCTTAATATTGATGCTTTTATTGACCTCCTGCGGCAAGCCCCAAGAGGACTCTGCCGCCATCGACGAATCAACCGAGGAAAAGGAAACTGCGGTGGAGGAAAACTTCGCCGCAAGCGAGAGCGAAATGTTTACCGATCGGGATACCCGCGCGGACTATGAGGAGAGCGGCGCAGTTGCCATTCAATTGAATGGGGCTACTGCTTCCTGCGATTTTGCGGGAGTGGAGATCGAGGGCTCCAAGGTGACCATCAAGGAGGAGGCTACCTATCTTATCCGCGGCACCCTCACCGATGGGATGCTGACGGTGGATGCTCCCGAGACCGCCAAACTGCAATTGATCTTCAGCGGTGTGGAGATCACGAACGCCACCTCCGCGCCCCTTTATATCAAGGAGGCGGATAAGGTGTTTGTTACTCTTGCAGAAGGAACAGAGAATACCCTCTCCAATGGAGGCGGCTTTACCCCCATCGATGAAAACAATATCGATGCCGCCATTTTTTCCAAGCAGGATCTTACCTTCAACGGCAGCGGCAGTCTGACGGTAAATGCCCCTGCAGGCCATGGCATCGCCGCCAAGGATGATCTGGTCTTTACCGGCGGCAGCTATACCGTCACCTCCGCCTCTCACGGGCTGGATGCCAACGACAGTATTCGTTTTGCCGACTCTACCTTTACCATCGCAGCGGGGAAGGACGGGATCCACGCGGAAAACAACGACGATGCCTCTCTGGGCTTCATCTATATTGCAAGCGGTAACTTTGCCATCCAAGCGGAGGGCGATGGCATCAGCGCCGCCAATACCCTGCAGATCGAAGACGGCGCCTTTTCGGTCACTACCGGCGGCGGAAGCGAAAACGGCACCAAGGAAAGCTCCGATTTCTGGGGACAGCCGGGCGGCGGTAAGGGCGGAATGGGCAAGCCGGGCGGAATGCAACGCCCCGATATGCGCGCCACCTCGGTTGCAACAGAAACCGAGGAAAGCAGCGCCAGCCTCAAGGGGCTGAAGGCGGCGGCAAGTATGCAGATCCGCGGCGGCACCTTCACCATCAATTCCGCCGACGATGCCATCCATTCCAACGGATCGGTGGCCGTTTCGGGCGGGGTCTTTACCGTTGCAAGCGGCGATGATGGCTTCCATGCCGATGAAAAATTAGAGATCAGCGGCGGCACCATGAAGATCACCGAATGCTATGAGGGGCTGGAGGCTCTGGATATTACCGTCAGCGGCGGGGAGATCAAACTGACCGCCTCCGATGATGGCTTAAACGCCGCAGGCGGCACCGATCAAAGCGGTGTCAGCGGCGGGCGGGACGGAATGTTCGGCGGCCCCGGCGGAATGGGCGGTATGAGCGCCAATTCCAAGGGTAGCATTAAGATCAGCGGCGGCACCCTTTATATCCATTCCTCCGGCGATGGGCTGGATGCCAATGGCTTGATTGAGATCAGCGGCGGGCATACCACTGTTGTGGGTCCCACCCGAGGGGATACCGCCACCTTGGACTATGATACCACTGCCACCATCAAAGGTGGAACCTTTATCGGAAGCGGCGCCGCGGGAATGGCGCAGACCTTCAGCCATTCGGAGCAGGGGGTTCTTGCCCTCTCCACCGGCAACGCCTCTGCAGGCACCGCCATCAAGGTGACCGACAGCGCAGGAGAGGAATTGCTCTCCTATGCGCCGGAGCTGGATTTTGCGGTGTTGATCTATAGCAGTCCGGAGTTGAAGAGCGGCAGCTCTTATACGGTGTATGTAGGAGACTCTTCAGGTACCTTTAAAGCTTCATAAAAAACGAGCGTGCATCCAAAGGATGTACGCTCGTTTTGTTCACAAAAAGTTTACGCTCATTTGCGCCATAGTTTGATTGACCTTTTAAAAGATATCTGTTAAAATATTACAGTTAAGATACTATTGATTTGGGAGGTCCCATAATGCTCAAACGACTTGCAGGATGCATTCGTGAATATAAGACCGCCTCCATCCTTTCCCCCGTGATCGTGATGCTGGAGGTTGTTTTAGAATGTATCCTCCCTTTTATGACCGCCGAGCTGGTCAATGAGATCCAGGGCAATTGCGATATGAATGTATTGCTGAAATATGCCTTGATCCTGGTGATTATGGCGGCGGTTTCTCTGGCCTGCGGCGCGCTGGCGGGTCATTTTTGCGCCACCGCCGCCTGCGGCTTTGCCAAAAATCTGAGAAAAGACCTGTTTTATCAGGTGCAGCGCTTTTCCTTCGGGAATATCGATCGGTTCTCCACCTCCAGCCTGGTCACCCGCCTGACCACCGATGTGGCCAATGTGCAGATGGCTTATATGATGCTGGTGCGCACCGCTTTCCGTTCCCCCTTTATGATGATCTTTTCGGTGATCATGGCCTTTTATATGGGCGGTAAGATGGCTTGGGTCTTTGTGGTGGTGATGCCGATCTTGGGCTTTGGATTATTTATGATCGCCCGCAAGGCGATGCCCATCTTCCGTAAGGTCTTTCGGAAGTACGACGCTCTGAATAACTCCGTGCAGGAGAATATCCAGGGGATGCGGGTGGTAAAAGCCTTTGTGAGAGAAGAGCGGGAGAGCGAGAAGTTTGCCGCCGCCTCCTCCAATGTGGCAGGGGATTTCACCCGCGCCGAAAAGATTTTGGCGCTGAATAATCCGTTGATGCAGTTTTGTATGCACATCAATATGCTGGTGGTCATCTTCTTTGGCTCTCAGTTGGTGATCTCCTCCAATAGTTCTCTGCTGACCGTTGGGCAATTATCCGCTCTGCTGACTTATGGGATGCAGATCCTGATGAGTTTAATGATGCTCTCTATGATCTTTGTGATGCTGACTATGTCGGCCGAATCCGCCCGCCGTATTGTGGAGGTGCTGGATGAGAAGAGCGACATTGAGAACCCCGCAGATCCCCTCTATGAGGTGAAGGACGGTTCTCTTTCCTTTGAGAAGGTCTGCTTCAAATATTCCGAAAAAGCGGAGCAATATGCCCTGCAGGATATTGATCTTCAGATCAAGTCCGGCGAGACCGTGGGCATCATCGGCGGAACAGGAAGCGCCAAAACCACCCTCATTCAGTTGATCTCCCGCCTTTACGATGTGTCCGAAGGGTCGGTAAAGGTCGGCGGCGTGGATGTAAGAGAATATGATCTTCAGACCCTGCGGGATCAGGTGGCGGTGGTATTGCAAAAGAATGTGCTCTTTGCAGGCACCATTAAGGAAAATCTTCGTTGGGGCGATCTGGGTGCTACCGATGAAGAATTGATCCACGCTTGCAAATTGGCTTGCGCCCATGATTTTATTATGCAGTTCCCCGATGGGTATGATACCCATATCGACCAGGGCGGCACCAATGTTTCGGGCGGTCAGAAGCAGCGCCTTTGCATCGCCCGCGCCCTTTTGAAAAAACCCAAGGTGCTGATTCTGGATGATTCCACCAGCGCGGTGGATACCCATACCGATGCCATGATCCGTAAGGCCTTTCGGGAGGAGATCCCCGGCACCACCAAGCTTATCATCGCCCAGCGGATTTCTTCGGTGGAGGATGCCGATCAGATCATTGTGATGAACGGCGGAAGGATCGACGATGTGGGTACCCATGCAGAGCTTCTTGCCCGTAATGCAATTTATCAAGAGGTTTATACCTCTCAGAATAAGGGAGGTGCAACCGATGGCGAAGAATAACCATAGACGTCCTCCTGTTAAGGTTCCCAAGGGAACGCTGATGCGGGTCATCAAGCAAGTATTTAAAGATTACCCCGTCCATCTTTCGGTGGTTATCGTTTGCCTGTTGATTACCGCGGTTTCCAGTACCATGCCTGCCATCTTTATGGGCAAGACTGTTGCGCTGATCGAGCAGGCTTTGGCGGCCATCGCCGCAGGCAGTACCCCCGCCGCCGCGCTGGAGAGCGTTTTCGGCGGCATCGCGCAGATCGCATTGACCTTGCTTTGTATTTATGCGGTGTCCCTGACCTGCTCTTTTACCTATAATCGCTTGATGGCTATTGTGACCCAAGGATTTTTGGATAAGATGCGTCAGCGGATGTTCAAGGGGATGCAGAAACTGCCCATTCGCTATTTCGACACCAACCATACCGGCGATATCATGAGCTATTATACCAATGATATCGACACTCTCCGTCAGCTGGTCTCCCAGAGCTTGCCCAATATCATCACCGCTATTGTGGTGGTGACCATGGTGGTCTCCATTATGCTGTATTACAGCGCCTGGATGTTCTTGGCCATCATCTTCGGCGTTTTCATGATGTTTCTGGTCACTAAGGTGGTGGGGGGCAACAGCGCCCGCTTCTTTGTCCGCCAGCAGCAGTCCATGGGTAAAGTGGAAGGCTTTGTGGAAGAGATCATGAACGGCCAGAAGGTGGTTCAGGTCTTCTGCCATGAGGAAGAGAGCAAAAAGGATTTTGACCGCCTTAATGAGCAGCTGTTCAAAGACGCCGAAAGCGCCAACCGCTTTGCCAATATGCTGATGCCCATTTTGCATAATATCGGCAATGTGATGTATGTGGCGGTGGCTATTTTAGGCGGCGCTTTGATGATCATGGGGGTTCCCAACCTCTCCTTCTCCGGCCTGCCGCTGACCTTGGCCAGCGTGGTCCCCTTCCTCAATATGACCAAGCAGTTTACCGGTAATATCTCCACCATCTCTCAGCAGATCAACGCCATTGTTATGGCCCAGGCAGGCGCTGCCCGCCTCTTTGCCCTGATGGATGAGCAGCCCGAAACCGATGAGGGCTATGTAACGCTGGTCAATTGCAGGGAAGAGGGCGGTAAGATCGTGGAATGCTCCGAGCGCACCGGTATGTGGGCGTGGAAGCATCCCCATCAGGCCGATGGCTCGGTGACCTATACCAGGCTGGCCGGGGATGTGGTGCTGGATCATGTGGATTTCGGCTATGTGCCTGAAAAGATCGTGCTCCATGATGTGACCCTCTATGCCGAGCCCGGTCAGAAGGTGGCCTTTGTGGGCGCTACCGGCGCAGGGAAGACTACCATTACCAACCTCATCAACCGCTTCTATGATA
>JAZNGR010000107.1:0-6469 GCA_045576575.1 Eubacteriales bacterium | reverse complement strand
GCCAATACTGATAGAAATCAAAGGGAGAGGTCTTATTGGGATCCAGCCATACCGCGCCGCTGGCGGTCTTACCCATCTTTTTACCCTCGCTGGTCAAGAGAAGGGTGATGGTCATGGCATGGGCATCCTTGCCCAGCTTACGGCGAATGAGCTCGGTGCCGCCCAGCATATTACTCCACTGGTCGTTGCCGCCGAACTGCATATTACAGCCGTAGTTTTGGAACAGATGATAGAAGTCATAAGACTGCATGATCATATAGTTAAACTCTAAGAAGGAAAGTCCTTTTTCCATTCTCTGCTTATAGCACTCGGCGCGGAGCATATTATTCACCGAGAAGCAAGCGCCCACTTCACGCAACACATCCACATAATTGAGATCCAGCAGCCAATCGGCGTTATTCACCATTTGAGCCTTGCCTTCGCCAAACTCAATGAACCGCTCCATCTGCTTTTTAAAGCAATCGCAATTATGCTGAATGGTCTCTTTAGTCATCATTGAGCGCATATCGGTTCTACCGGAGGGGTCACCGATCATGGCGGTACCGCCGCCGATCAAGGCGATGGGGCGGTTGCCTGCCATCTGCAAGCGCTTCATCAGGCAGAGGGCCATAAAATGGCCCACATGGAGGCTATCGGCAGTAGGGTCAAAGCCGATATAGAAGGTCGCTTTCCCGTTATTGATCAGATCGCGGATCTCGCTCTCATCGGTGACCTGGGCGATCAAACCGCGGGCAACTAATTCTTCATAAATCTTCATATTGTTCTTCCTTTCAAATGAAAAGCCCTCTGTCCCAATGGGGACAGAGGGCAAAAATTTCTTTTTGCGGTACCACCTCTGCATCGGATCTTCCTCACGAAAGACCCCTTTGCAAGTAGAAACCTACTCTCCTTGGTAACGGAAGGCAACCGACTTTGCCTACTGATAAGTTCAGCAAAGCTGCTCCGGGATGTATTCACGCCTTCTTTCCCATTGCCTCGCACCATCCGGCAACTCTCTTAAGGGCTACAAAAAACGCTACTTCTTCCCTTCATTGCATTTACCTAGTTATTATAGCGAAGATCGCAAAGTTTGTCAAGATTAAAAGAGGATCTCATAATTCTTTATGAAATTCCCGCCGGAAAAGCCATAAACGGTAAGGCTTTTATAATCGCCTTTTTGCCAGATCATCAGCGACCATGCACCATCGCCTTCCAGATCGCAGACCATGGGCCTTAATTCTTGGACCGGGGAATTACCATCGGGATGGAAGGAGCGATAGAGCACCTGACAAGCATCCTCTTTGGCATACGCTAAAAAGCAATATTGAGGCATTCCCGCTTCGGCCCCTTCGCAATTGCAGGCCTTAAAGAGATTCTCTTGCTTGCCGTCGCCATCCAAGTCGCATTGCCAAAGATCGGTGATCATAACCGTTTGATCGGTCATTTGATTGGCGATCAACTGCTGCTGCGCCAAGGAAATCAGCGCAGAATCCACCTGATCCTGATTGGAACCGGAATACTCGGTATGCACCGGATTTAAAAAGAGCGGCCAATCGCCATTGGTGGCGTAACTGTTCTTCTTCCCTAACTTAGTATAAGCGCGACTGCCGGAAAGTTCTAATTTTTTAGTATCGTATGTATAAAAAGAATCTCCCCAATTGCGCCCATAGGCATGTTGCAATTCATAGAACCAATAGGTGCCGTTTGGGATCTGCTGCTGCCCATCCACTGTAAAGGAGATGGGAAAGGTCACATCCCCGTGAAAGACCACCGTTTTCTCCCCTGCCGTATCATAAGGAGCAGGGGTCTCCACAGGCGGTTTTGCGCTCTTACATCCCGAAAGAGTAACAGCGGCGATCAACAAAACAAACAAGAATTTCTTCATTGCGGTTCCCTCCTATCTTTATATATGGGAGGGAGCCCTCAAATATGAATTATTCCTTAGTATAATGCTCCAAAAGCCCTAAGGCGATCCAGAAAAAGGGTGCAGAGATCAACTGACTGATTCCAAAGAACGCCTGCAGGCAATAGCAAAGAACTGCGCCGCCGAAAACAGCGGCTCTTGGGCAACGAATCGCCGCTTTTGCCCCCTTAAACAGTGCCATTACCAATGCGGCAAGATATGCAATCAGCGCAAAAATTCCTTGATGATACAACACATTCAAATATTCACAATGAGCAGCATCAATCATGCCGTAAATCATCAAACCTGCAGCGTGATCTGTCCGCGAGAAGGGGTCGATCTCCGCCATCAGCAACGTATCGGGACCGGTACCGAACCAAAGATGCTCCGGCACCCGCTCCAGCACACTGCGCCAAATATAAATCCGCCCACTGCCAAAGGCATCGCGGATCGAACCATGAAGAATTTGATGGATTTCTCCCAACATTCCGCCGAGATCAACGAAATACAATACAGCAAATCCGCCGAGAACCGCCGCCGCCAAAGCAATGTAATAGATCAAAAGCGGACGTTTTTTGAAGCCGAAAAGAAACGGCAAAGCAAGCACCAATCCGCAAAAGACGCCCACCAATCCCGCCAGAACCCACATTTCGATCAACAACCAAATGCTCAGTGCCAAGGGCAGCAAGAGAACAAAGCGAAAGTTTTCTTTTGCACGAACCAAATAGACCAGCATTGCAGGAATCGCCAAACTCAAAAAAGCGGCAACTAAATCTATATTTCCAATGGTGGAAAGGTATTTCCCCGCATATTTGATTCCTGCATCAAAATAGTTCATTCCCTCAGGATATAACCCAAAGGGATTCAACCCCCGCAATTGCAGGATGCCGAGAATCGAAAAGAGGGTCAATGCACCACCAAAAAGATAAAACATCCACTTTTGAGGGTTGGCAAATTTAGACACTCCATAAAAGCAAAGTACATAGAGAAAAAGGGTTAAAAAGCCTTCGGTGCGGCTTCCTCCCAGCCAAGAATCTATGGGATATTCCGAGAGCGCGGAAGAAACAGCACTCAAGGCAAGATAACCAAGCAATAGATACTGCGTCCAAGAATCAGGACGTAATTTTTCCCAAAGGGTTCGCAGAGAATACATTCCCGCCAGCAATCCCTCCATCCCAAAGACCACCAATAAGATCCCATATCCTCCGCAAAGGGTGAAAAAGAGAGAATCTTTTAGGGCGGTAAAATCGGTATAGGCAGTAAAACCCAGCAGAAAAACCGAGATCATCGCCACCATAAAAACGGCGGTGATGACCTCGAGGGCTTTAAAATTTTTTCGTTGTTTTTTGATCATACGTATATACTCGGTACGGTGGTCACCGTTTGAAGTTGAACCACCGCGCCATCCTCTCGCACTCCGGTAATATATTGCAGCAGACGGGATACATCCGCGGAATTCACCTCATGATCACCGGTATTTATCACATCTGCAGCAAGTAAAAAGAACGGCTCTTCCGCCGGCAGATTGCCGCTGAGTTTTTGAAGTAGAATCACCGCATCCAGCAAATCTACCTGCCAATCTTTGTTGATATCGCCCGGCAAGTATGTGTTCAGATAAACATTGCCCGAAACAACAACCGGAGTCAGTCGTTTAAGATCAGGGCTGAAAAACTCCTGATGAGCAATGGTAAGCGCTACAACCGCATTCTCCGGCACGGAAACGATCTCAAATTCCACCAAAAATAAATCTCCATCGCCGCCAAGCGCGATTCCCGAACTGGCAGCAATGATAACCACCGCACTTTGCCCTTGAAAGGTCACAGCGGTATTTATGCTGGTCTGCCCCGATAAGTTCTCACTCAGTTTCCCGGAAAGAAGTTTGAGGTAGGTATTATCGTAATTCATGATAATGCGAAGGGAGGAACATACAGATGCATTGGTCACACGGCAGGCAACAGTAACGCTATCCCCCACTCCGCCGACCACCTCGCTGACCGAAAGGGTCATCTCGCCCTCACTTGCATAAGCAGGGGGAATCAGCAAGCAAAATATGAGAATAAAACAAAGCAAACGTTTCATTCGCAAATCTCCTTAAATTTGATAGGGTAGAGCGAGATATCCGAACTTCGTCTGAAAAAGGCGGATTTTCACTCAATCTTCGTTAAAATACTCACCAATACCTAGATTAACTATATCATTTTTACAAAAAGGTGTCAATAAAAAAGCGAGCCATCCGAAGATGGCTCGCAAAAGTTCTATTAATACATTCCGCCGCCCATTTGATTCATAGCGGCATTGGCAGCGGCTTCCGCCGCAGGATCTTTGATCTCGGCAACCAGGCTTTCGGTGGTCAGCACCATAGCGGCAACGCTGGCGGGATTCTGCAGAGCGCTGCGGGTAACCTTAGCAGGATCCACAATGCCTGCCTTCAGCATATCACAATACTCTTCCTTAAAAGCATCGAAGCCATAATTTACATCGGCATTCTTACGGATATTCTCCAGAATAACAGAGCCCTCCAGACCGCAATTGGCCGCGATCTGACGAACAGGCTCCTCCAGAGCCTTCAGCACGATCTGCACACCGGTATGCTCATCGCCCTCGGTCTCATCCAGTAATTTGGATGCCACCTCGATCGCTTTGATATAAGCAGTACCGCCGCCGGCAACGATGCCTTCCTCCACAGCCGCTTTGGTGGCCGCCAGAGCATCATCGACGCGGAGTTTCTTTTCGTTCATTTCAGTCTCAGTTGCAGCGCCCACTTTAATAACGGCAACGCCACCGGAGAGTTTTGCCAACCGCTCTTCCAATTTCTCGCGATCATAAGAAGAGGTGGTGACAGCGATCTGGCTTTGGATCTGATCCACCCGCGCAGCGATCATTTCCTTGGCGCCGGAACCGCCAACAATGATCGTCTTTTCTTTCTGCACCACGATCTGAGCAGCACGACCTAGCATATCGATGGTGGCGGTCTTCAGTTCCAGACCCAACTCATCGCTGATAACCTGACCGCCGGTCAGGATGGCGATATCCTGCAGCATTTCTTTACGGTTATCCCCAAAGCCGGGAGCCTTTACAGCCACACAGGAAAAGGTGCCACGGATTTTATTGACGATCAAGGTAGCAAGAGCCTCACCCTCGATGTCTTCCGCGATAATAACCAGTTTCTTGCCGGCTTGCACAATCTGCTCCAAAACGGGAAGGATCTCCTGAATATTGCCGATCTTCTTATCGGTGATCAGCAGGAATGCATCATCGATCACCGCTTCCATCTTTTCGGTATCAGTCACCATATAAGGAGAGATATAGCCGCGGTCAAACTGCATTCCTTCCACCACATCACAACTGGTTTCAGCAGTCTTGGACTTCTCCACGGTGATCACGCCGTTTGTGGAAACCTTTTCCATCGCCTCGGCGATCAGCTGACCCACGTTTTCATCAGCAGAAGAAACGGTAGCAACCCTTGCAATATCTTCACTGCAGGTTACTTTCTGGGAATTGCTGTGGATGGTATCCACAATACAATCTACTGCCTTTTGAATGCCCTTACGAACCACCATGGGATTGGCACCTGCTGCCACATTCTTCATTCCCTCACGGATAATCGCTTGCGCCAAGAGGGTAGCGGTAGTGGTACCGTCGCCGGCGATATCATTGGTCTTGGTGGATACTTCCTTCACCAACTGCGCACCCATATTCTCAAAGGGATCATCCAATTCAATGTCCTTCGCGATGGTTACACCGTCGTTGGTGATCAACGGAGTGCCGAATTTCTGCTCCAGCACCACATTTCTGCCCTTGGGACCCAAGGTGATCTTCACCGTATCCGCCAATTTATCAACGCCTCTTTGCAGAGACTTTCTGGCTTCCTCGCCATACTGAATTTGCTTTGCCATAATGCGACCTCCTTATTCTTCAACCAACGCCAAAATATCACTCTGGCGGGCAATGAGAAACTCTTCCCCATCTATTTTGATTTCGGTAGTACCGTATTTTCTCAATACAACGCGGTCGCCAACCTTCACGACCATTTCCACCTTTTCTCCATCTACATAGCCACCGGGACCCACTGCCAAAACTTCGGCGATCTGGGGCTTTTCTTGGGCAGAAGCAGTAAGAATAATACCACTCTTGGTGGTTTCTTCCGCTTCCTCCATTTTAATAACAACTTGATCAAACAACGGTTTTAATTTCATTTTTCGAGCCTCCATGTCGGATTTTAGCACTCGCAACTTTTGAGTGCTAAATATAGTGTAGCACACTTTTTGAGAATTGCAAGTGTTTTTTTCATTTTTTACCATTCATTCTTAATTATGAGTAAAATAGATATAAAATGAAAAAAGTTGAATTATATCTTGACAACAAAACCAAAATAAGATATAATCCTATTCGTTGCCGGGGCAACTATATGTGGTGGTTGTAGTTCAGCTGGTTAGAGCGCCAGATTGTGGCTCTGGAGGTCGTGGGTTCGAATCCCACCATCCACCCCAAAAGCCCTTGCCTTTCGGCAAGGGCTTTTCTAACCCCCATTGGGATATAGCCAAGTCGGTAAGGCAACGGACTTTGACTCCGTCATTCCGCTGGTTC
>JAZNGR010000106.1:0-2656 GCA_045576575.1 Eubacteriales bacterium | reverse complement strand
CTTATTTGTCTTCCTAAGACCGCTTTGGCCTCCGACTTCAGGGCGAGGAGCTGGCCCCCCTCAACGAGAAGGCCATCAAGTCCGGCGCGAGCAAGATCTATATTGAGGACGTCCGCGAGGAGTTCGTTACCGACTGCATCTGGCCCACCCTGCAGATGGGCGCGGTTTATGAGCAGAAGTATCTGCTGGGCACCAGCTTTGCTCGTCCCATCATCGCCAAGCGTCTGGTGGAGATCGCCCTGCAGGAAGGCGCCGATGCCATCTGCCATGGCTGTACCGGTAAGGGCAACGATCAGGTTCGTTTTGAACTGGCCATCAAGGCCTTTGCTCCCGATATGCCCATCATCGCTCCCTGGCGTGAATGGGATATCAAGTCCCGCGAGGAGGAGATTGCCTATGCCGAGGCCCATAATGTTCCTTTAAAGATCAACCGCGAGACCAACTATTCCAAGGATAAGAATATGTGGCACCTCTCCCACGAGGGTCTGGATCTGGAGGATCCCGCCAATGAGCCTCTCTACAATAAGCCCGGCTTCTTGGAGATGGGCGTTTCTCCCGAGATGGCTCCCGATGAGGCTACTTATGTAACCATCCATTTTGAAAAGGGTATCCCCACCGCTATCGACGGCAAGGAGATGAACGGTGTGGATCTGATCTGGAAGCTCAACGAGCTGGGCGGTAAGAACGGGATCGGTCTCTTGGACATCGTGGAGAACCGCTTGGTTGGTATGAAGTGCCGCGGCGTTTATGAGACCCCCGGCGGTACCATCCTCTATAAGGCCCATGAGGCGCTGGAGATGCTCTGCCTGGATAAGGCGACCTCCCATTATAAGGCATTGGTTGCTCAGAAGTTTGCCGAGATCATCTATGACGGTCAGTGGTTCTCTCCCTTGACCAAGGCCATCTGCGCCTTTGTGGACAGCACTCAGGAGACGGTTACCGGCGATGTGACCCTCAAGCTTTATAAGGGAAATATGATCCTGGCAGGCGTTACCTCTCCCTATTCTCTCTATGATCCCGAGATCGCAACCTTTGATGAGGATAATGTTTATAATCAGGCGGATTCCGCAGGCTTTATCAACCTGTTTGGTCTGCCTATCAAGGTCAACGCAAAGATGCGTAAGAAAAATAATCTGGAGCTGTAATTAAAATGGCAGAAAAAATGTGGGCCGGTCGGTTCCAAAAGGAACTGGATCGGGAAGCCGATGATTTCAATTCATCCATTCATTTCGACAGCAGGATGTTCCGGCAAGATATTGCCGGCTCCTGCGCCCATGCGGCAATGCTGGCAAAGCAGGGGATCCTGAGCCATGCCGAAGGCGAGGCGATCATCGCCGCCTTGGGCGGGATCTTGGAGGATCTCGAAAGCGGAAAGCTGGCCTTTGATCCCGAAGCCGAGGATATCCATATGTTTGTGGAATCGGTATTGACCGAGCGGATCGGGGATCTGGGTAAAAAATTGCATACCGCCCGTAGCCGCAATGATCAGGTGGCGGTGGATATCCGCCTCTACCTGCGAGATGAGACTGCGGAGATCACCGCGCTGATCAAGGACCTTTTGGGGGCGATCCTGGAGCAGGCGAAAAAGCACGCCGATACCATTATGCCCGGCTATACCCATCTGCAAAGAGCCCAGCCCATTACCTTCGGGCATCATCTGATGGCCTATGCCATGATGCTGATCCGCGATTGCGGGCGGCTGGAGGATGCAGTTAAGAGAATGAACCAAAATCCCTTGGGCTCCTGCGCTCTGGCGGGGACCACCTATGCCACCGACCGTAAGGCAACCTCCGATGCCTTGGGCTTTGATGGCTATACCCTCAATAGTATCGACGGAGTGTCCGATCGGGATTTCTGCGTGGAACTGATGAGCGCCTATGCGCTGATCATGATGCATCTTTCCCGCTTCTCCGAGGAAGTGATCCTTTGGTCCTCCTGGGAATTCAAGTTTATCGAGCTGGATGATAGCTATACCACCGGCTCCAGTATTATGCCCCAAAAGAAGAACCCCGATATGGCGGAGCTGGTTCGCGGCAAGACCGGTCGGGTCTATGGGGACCTGATGGCGCTGCTGACCACCCTGAAGGGTCTGCCTCTTGCTTATAACAAAGATATGCAGGAGGATAAGGAAGCCATCTTCGACAGTATTGATACCGTAAAGAAGTGCTTGAAGGTCTTCGCTCCCATGATCCGCACCATGAAGGCATTGCCCGGGCGGATGCTGGCGGCGGCGCAAAAGGGCTTCATCAATGCCACCGACCTTGCCGATTATCTGGTCAAGAAGGGCTTGCCCTTCCGTACCGCTTATAAGATCGTGGGTCAGACAGTGGCCTATGCCATTGAGAAGGATACCGTATTGGATGCTATTCCCTTGGCAGAACTGAAAGAATTTTCCCCTCTCTTTGAAGAGGATGTATACCATGAAATTTCGCTGGAGACCTGCGTTTCCAAGCGGATCAGCGCCGGCGGTACCGGCCCCGATTCCGTGGCGGCGCAGATCCGGTATGTTGAGGAATATCTTCAATGAAAAAAGTATTTATTGATGGCAGCGCCGGTACCACCGGCCTGCGGATCCATGAGCGGCTGGCCGACCGCGCCGACCTCGAGCTGCTGATCCTGCCGGAGGAGACCCGAAAGGATCCCGCCGCCCGTAAGG
>JAZNGR010000105.1:0-4378 GCA_045576575.1 Eubacteriales bacterium | reverse complement strand
TGTGGGATTACACCATCGGCACCGACGGTACCGTAACCCTGACTGCTTATAAGGGCACTGCCACCGAAATTGAACTGCCCGCCACTCTGACCATCGACGGTTATACCCGTACGGTCAGCACCGTAGGCTCCGGCTTGTTTAAGAACAATACCTCCATCACCTCTGTTGTGATGCCTGAAGGGATTACCACTGTTCAGGGTTCAGCGTTCCAGGGCTGTACCGCTCTGACCAGCGTAGAATTCCCCGAGACCTTGAAGACCATCGGTAGTTATGCATTCAATGGCTGTAAGAAGCTTGGTCCTGTGACCATTCCCGCTTCCTGCACCAGCATCGGTCGCTATGGCTTTACTGCATGTAACGCCATGACCACCATCACCATCGAAGGTCTGAATACGACCATTGGTGATTCTGCAATTCCCGCAACCACCACCATCATCTATGCTTGGACTTATGAGATCGTAGACGGTGAAGCAACCTTGACCGGTTACACCGGCAGCGCTACTGAACTGACCATCCCCGCAACCTTGACGGAAGATGGCTTGAAGTATCCCATCACCGCAATCGGCGCAGGTACCTTTGCAAACAATACCGCACTTACCGGAGTTGTATTGGGCAAGGATATCGAGACCGTAGGCGCAGGCGCCTTTGAAGGCTGCTCTGCATTGGAGAATGTAATCTTCTCCAGCGGCATCAAGACCATTGAGACCAATGCATTTGCCAACACCGCGCTGACCAGCGTGGAGATCCCCGGCACGATCGAGACCATCGCAGACACCGCATTTGGCGGCTGTACCGAGTTGGCAACCGCAACCATCAATACGGTGGATGCAACCGTCAGTGAGACTGCCTTCCCCGAAACCACCAATGTGATTTATAAGGAAGCGATCAAGAAGGCTCACATGACCATTGATCCCACCAACAGCAACCTGGCGGTGATGAACTGGGCTGCAGATTATGGTTGTAAAGCAACGAAGTTGTATTATGGCTATGTAGGAACTGAAGCAGTAGACATCAGCACCTGGGCGAAGTTTACCGCAGCAGTACCTTCAGACATTCGTAGCGCAGATACCAGCCCCGCCGATGGCGAGAACTATGTCTGCCCGAATCCCGGCTACTATGGATTCTGGATCGTATATACCGATGCAGAAGGAGCAACCCAGCAGTATGGTCAGTTGGTAGAGATCACCACCACCATTGATGCAAACTATGGCAAGCCCTATCTGGAGTTGGATGCATCCGGAATGGTAGCCCGTCTGAACGTAAACGGCACCACCATTCAGAAGCTGTATTGGGGCTTCATTGGAGATACGGATTATCAGTACATTTCCTGGAAGGAATTCAAGACCCGTATCGGCGATACCTACCTGCCTGATTACACCGCCCAGAACGGTGAAGGCTATATTCTGAATGAGGTTGGTTACTATCGCTTTGTCATCGTATATTATGATGCACAGGGCGATATTCAGGAGCGTCAGTTCACCATCGAGTGTAAGACCCCTGCAAAGGCACCCGGAATCAACAATAGTGCGTTGTCCAACGTAGGTGTATTTGAGAACGATGAGGGCTATGTTTCCAAGGCATACTATGGCTATATCGGAACCGAGAACACCAAGTACGTAGACTTTAAGACCTTCAAGGTAGATGTAGGAGAGACATTCAATGTAAACTACACGCCGAAGGTAGGGGATGTATTCCCGATGGATCGCGCAGGATATTGGAGATTCGTCATTAACTATACCGTCAATGGCGCCATCAAGGATGAAATTGTAACGGTATATGTAGATGAGGCAGATCTGGGCCAGGGCGTACCTAAGGCGACCCAGGATGGAACCAACTTTGTTTTGGATGCCAACGGATCTACCGTAACGAAAGTATATGTAGGCTATATTGGAGCTGAGTATATCGAGATTGATTCTTGGGCAGAGTATACTGCAAATCGGTTGACCAATAAGGCGACCTATAATCCGAAGGATGGCGCAACGATCGCGTTGGGTACGGATGCCGGTTACTACACTGTAGTATTGAACTACAATTCCGGCGGTTCGGATGCACAGGTATACTATACCTTCCAAGTAGCATAAAACCCAATCAAAAAAAGACTCCCTTCGGGGAGTCTTTTTAATTTGCTTAATTATTTGTGTCGAAATTATTCATATGTCACAAAATGTTTTATAAATATCACATTTTACTATACAAAATAACGCCGATTGATGTTAAAATGATATTGTAAATTGGTGGAATACACCCAATCGGTGAAAAAAGAATAGGGAAGAGGTCGACTTCTCTACTTTTCGAGCGTTTGGGGACACCCCTTTTTATGGCTTTTCGGCAAATCCTATTATACTGAAAAGCCACATATTAAATTAGGTAGGGAAGTGAAGGGCTTCCTTGCCGAAAAATAATTTAGGAGGAAATTTTCTATGAACAGAAAAAATTGGCTTTCTGCATTTACTGCAGTGTTGATGCTGGTTTCTATGATGACTTGCTTCATTTTCCCTGCAGCCGCTGCAGATGACATGACTCTCCCTGCTGATGCTGTTTCTGTGCAAGAAGTTGCAACTGCAAGTGTTACTAACTTCTACATTGAGACCATCGAAGATCTGATTTTCGTTTCAAAAAATTACAGTAGTTTTGCAAACGGAGATGTGATCTATCTGAAGAACGATCTTGATATCGACACCTATGCTGGCGATTTCGCTACTGATTTTGTTGGCTTAGGTGTTAGTCAGGATAAGGTTTTGAAGGCGGTTGTAAACGGTTTGAATCACACTATTTACAACTATACTGATTCCCATGCGTTCTTCCTCGGTATCAATGATCTCTACAACCTTACCTTTGATGGTGGTGTTGTAACTCTGCTTACAAACGGTGGTTTTGTTACTAGCTACAATTCTCAGGTTCATGGCACCGGAACATCTTCAATCATTAAGAATGTTCATGTTCGTAACGCTACGGTGCAATTCGATGAGTCTGTAACCGGCACCTTTGTTACTTCTATTTTTGGTAGTGCAAACAATAAAGCAAGCCGTGTTTTGGTTTATGAGAATTGTTCGGTAATTGGATGCTTAATCGATGCACCTTTATCGACCAGCTCTGCCAGCGGTATTTTTTCCGCTCGTTATCGTGATAAGACAAACTCCACTTTGACGATGAATAATGTTGTTTTGGCGGATAGCAAAATGATTGCTCCCGGTACCACCAATGAAGGTAATGGCCTTTTGCTCGGTGATGTCGCATACCGCACCAGCGGTGTGGCCTGTGTTACAATTGAAGGCGCATTTATTTACAATAATAAATTGCAGAACAAATCTACCAGCACCGCAGGTATTGTTACCACCGGTACGAAGTATTATGGTAAATTTGAGGTGAGCAATGCCTATGCCATCGGCAACGAGCGATCGACCGATGAGGGTGCTACTTGGGCCCCGATGACCAACTTGGTTGATATTGCCAATGGTGGTAATCATGCTGGTAGTACTGTTACAAATTGTGTAACGGATACAAATGTTACTTATGCCATTAACAGTGCCGATACCGATGTGGTCAGTGTTGAAAATGCAAATGCAACAGAAGGCTTTGGTGTCGGTAGTGCTCTGGCTCTGTTGAATGCCAACTATGATTTCGACTGGACGATCGTAGATGGAAAAGTTGTGCCTGCTGCAGACGGTGATACCGTTCCTTATGCCATCACCTTCAAAATGCCGGGTGGCGATGAGGTATACTATACCAATCCCGAAACCGGCATGGTTGAGATCTCTGATGAGAATATTGCTCGGATTGAGGACCAAGACTGGGCAGACGGCGTAATCGACTGGAGTGCTACCTATGATGCCGATTATACCTATGCGTTGGCTGCAAAGCTGACTTATACCGATAACGGCGACGGCACCCATAAGGTTACCTGCTCCGAGGGCGACTGTGAGCACGCTGCCGATGCGGTAGAGTGTATTCCCATTGAGTGCCCCGAGAACGATGTAGCTCTCAGCTACTACAACAAAGCTAAGATTGGCTATGCTTGCGAACTCTGCGGCGGTGATGTCTCCGTAGAGACCGATGATGCAGTTCCCGCTCCCTTCAGCGTGGCACTGGATAAAGATCTCTATTTCGCAGGCGATACCGCAACTCTCACCGTTACCGTTGCAGATGATGCCGGTATCGCAGATTATGATCTGAGCGTTGTCGCTGAAAACGGTAAGTTTGATGTTGATGCAATTGATGGTAATGTGGTGACTCTGTCTGTCAACGAAGAAGTCGTTGTAACCGATAGCATCACCGTTACCATCCTCAATGCAACCGATGCCGAAGGCAATAATCTGAAGCCTCTGACTTCTGAAGTTGCTGTTGAAGCGAAGGCTGCAGTTCCCGCCACTGAGGTGGA
>JAZNGR010000104.1:0-1602 GCA_045576575.1 Eubacteriales bacterium | reverse complement strand
ACCGTACCAGGGGCCTTGTTTGTCCTCTATGGTCAGACGGATGCACTCGGCGGTGTAGTCGGCGGCAATGACAGCAGCTTCCTTCCAGTCAAAGCCGTTCATCATGGCACCGATGCAGGTGCTGGAGAAAATATCGCCGGTGCCGTGGTAGCTGATGGGGTGCTTTTCGTGGCTATAATAAAAGTATTCATCACTTTGGGAATCATAACCCATAACACCGGTTTTGCCCTCTTCAAAGCTGACACCGGTGAGGAGGGCGGTCTTTGCCCCCAGAGCAATGAGCTTGCCGAGCAATTCCTTCACATAGGCTTCGTCGTATACTTCCTTGTATTCTGTGTCGGTCATAAAGCAGGCCTCAGTAATGTTGGGAACCACCATATCTGCCTTGCCGCAGAGGGTAGCCATTTTTTTTGCAAAGGCCATGTCAAAGGCGGGGTAAAGCTTTCCGTGGTCGCCCATGGCAGGGTCTACGAAGGTGATGGTCTTGTCAGTTTTGAATTCTGCAAACATCTTTGCCATCAGATCGATCTGCCGGAAGGAGCCAAGATAGCCGGTATAGATGGCATCAAAGTCAAAATTCTCCTTCTTCCAGTGGTCGCAAATGGGCTCGATCTCCTCGGTGAGATCCCGGCAGGTAAAGCCGGAGAACATGGTGTGGGTGGACAGAACAGCGGTGGGAATGATAGCGGCCTCCACGCCCATGGCAGAGATAATCGGCAGGGCGACGGTCAAAGAGCATTTGCCCACACAGGAGATGTCCTGGACGGTGACGATACGTTTCATGGGAAAACCTTCTTTACAAATTGGACTATCCGTATTATACTAAAAATTGACCATATTGAAAGTGCCAAAACAGAACTAATTTTTATGGTCAGATTGGAGAGTTTATATGCTCACCTATTCCTTTGAAAACCGAGGCGCCGACAGCCTTTATACCTATCTTTATAAGCAGATCAAGGGGGATATTCTGGCCTTTCGCCTTGCCCCCGATGAAAAGCTGCCCTCTAAGCGGGCTCTTTCCAAGCATCTGGGTATCAGTACCATCACCGTGGAAAATGCCTATAATCAGCTTTTGGCAGAGGGTTATATCTATTCCCGACCCAAAAGCGGCTTTTATGTGAGCCATGTGACCAAGTCTGTGCCGGCCTCCGCACCCATTCCCAAAGGTGCAGAGCCGATACAGGAGGAAGAGGTCTTTGCGGATTTTGTGGGCAGCGGCATTTCCGGGTTCCCCTTTGCCCTGTGGACAAAGCTTATGCGGCAGACCATGTCAGATGAAGGCGAAAAATTGATGGTCAGATCTCCTTCTATTGGAGTCGCTGCCCTCCGGGAGGCCATTGCCGGCTACCTTCATGCCTTCCGTGGCATCAGCGTTTCCCCGGAGCAGATCGTGGTGGGAGCGGGAACGGAGTATCTCTACGGTCTTATCATCCAGCTTCTTGGCCGTGACCGGAAATATGCCCTGGAGGATCCCGGATACGGGAAGATCGCCAGGATCTATCGGGAAAACGGTGTTTCCTGCAAGCATATCCCGCTGGATGAAAGGGGCGTGGATCCTGCTTCCCTGGAGGCCTCCGGTGCGGACATTCTGCACATCTCTCC
>JAZNGR010000103.1:0-10586 GCA_045576575.1 Eubacteriales bacterium | reverse complement strand
TCCATAATGGTTATTGGTTGGTTTTCACCAACATGACCTTCTCACCCGAGCGATTACAGCTTGATTTCAAGCTCAACGCCGGCAGGAAGTTCTACGCTTGCCAGAGCCTCAGCGGTCTTGGCGGCGGGCTTCACAATGTCGATCAAACGCTTGTGAGTGCGGCGCTCGAACTGCTCTCTGGAATCCTTGTACTTATGAACAGCACGCAGGATGGTAACGACCTCTTTCTTGGTGGGCAGAGGGATGGGGCCGGATACAACGGCGCCGGTTCTCTGAGCGGTCTCCAGGATCTTCTGAGCAGCCTGATCCACCAAAGTGGAATCATAACCCTTTACTCTGATTCTGATTTTGTCAGCCATTTCTTGTAGCCTCCTTTTTAAATTTGACCTTCACGACTTTGACGGAAAAATCTTAACACACAGCCGGGTGTTTCACCGCGGTGTTAAAATAAATTCGGACAAAATGTCCGATCCCGGTTTACGATCCTTCAAAGCGGCTTACGCGGCAAGCCCGCGCAGTTCCAAGGAATGGCAACCTTTGCTTTTTCCTCACTTTTTCGCTCGGCTTCAAGCCGAACTTGCTCTGCGGAAATTCCCCATATGCACCGGAGAAAAGTCGGCGCTATGGCCACCTCCCGCTTCGTCGCATGAACAGTCAGCCTGAATATAATAACACACTCATCCGGGAATTTCAAGTCTTTTTTTGAATTTTTTCACAAAATTTTTTCTGAAATTTCTTGCAGGTTGCACAAACCACAATCTGTTGTGTTTTTGATAATTTTTTACCCAAAAATATAGGATTTTGCCCTTTCCTCTTTACATTGGGAGTTTTAAATGGTATAATGTGGGGTAGTAAATGATCCTTATATTATAAATAAGGAAGAAAACCGTCCGAAAAAGGAGAGTATGCAAGATGAAAGAACCGATTTTAGTCATTATGGCCGCAGGTATGGGCAGCCGCTACGGCGGGCTGAAGCAGATCGACCCGGTAGATCCTCAGGGTCAGATCATTATGGATTATTCCATTTATGACGCCATGAAGGCCGGCTTTAAGAAGGTGGTCTTTGTGATCAAGGATGCCATCGCCAAGGATTTCAAAGAGGTGATCGGCAACCGCATCGAAAAGGTCGTTGAGGTAAAGTACGCGTATCAGGAGCTCAATAAGATTCCCGAGGGTGTGATCGAGATGCCCGCAGATCGGGTAAAGCCCTGGGGCACCGGCCACGCCATCCTTTGCGCAAAGGAATATCTGGACGCCCCCTTCGCTGTGATCAATGCCGACGATTTTTACGGCAGAGATGCCTTTGTGAAGCTCTATGAATTCTTAAAGAACACCGAGGTCTCCGATCCTATGCAGATCTCCATGGTGGGCTATATTCTGGAGAACACCTTGACCGACAACGGCCATGTGGCCCGCGGCGTTTGCGTGGTGGATGAGAATGATTATCTGCAGAAGATTGATGAGCGCACCATGATCCAGAAGATCGACGGTCAGGCTCATTTCTCCGAGGACGGCGGCGAAACCTTTACCGCTGTGTCTAATACCGCTCCCGTTTCCATGAATATGTGGGGCTTCCCCTTGGCCTATCTCAAGGCGCTGGAAGTAAAATTCCCTGAGTTTTTGAAGAAAACGGTTGTGGAGAACCCCCTGAAGGGCGAGTTCTTCCTGCCTATGGTGGTGGATGAACTGCTGCAGGCGAAGGAGGCTACCGTCAAAGTGCTCCATAGCGCCGATAAATGGTTCGGCGTGACCTACAAAGAGGATAAACCCACCGTTGAGGCGGGCATTCAGGCGCTGAAAGACGCCGGTCTGTATCCCGATAATCTTTGGGAGGAATAATCAACATGCTGGAAAAGCTGTGTAATGTTGTTGCCGCCTTTGAATTTGAAGGCAACGTTTTAGAAGCAAAACCCTTCGGCAGCGGTCATATCAACGATACCCTGCTGCTGACCACCGATCGAAATCAGTATATCCTGCAGAGAATGAACACCGCAGTGTTCAAGGATCCTCAAGGGCTGATGGAGAATGTTTTCGGTGTAACGGAATTTTTGAGAAAAGAGATCGCCGCCCAAGGCGGAAATCCCGACCTGGAGACCTTGACCTTTATCAAGACCAAGAACGGAGATCTGTTTTATAATGGGGAAGAGGGCGCATGGCGCGCCTATCGGTTCCAAGATACCCTGATGGCGCTGAACGCTTGCCGCGATGCCAAGGATTTCTATGAAAGCGGAAAAGCCTTCGGTCGGTTCCAGGCGCTGCTGGGCAACTATCCCGCCGAGACTCTTCATGAGACCATCCCTCATTTCCATGACACTCCCGATCGCATCCGTCAGTTGAAGGAAGCTATTGAAAAAAATGCCGCCGGTCGGCTGGATAGCGTAAAGGAAGAAGTGGAATTTGCGCTGGCAAGAGAAGAATCTGCCAAAATTGTAATGGACCTTGCCGCCGAGGGCGTTCTGCCCCTGCGGGTAACCCATAACGATACCAAGCTCAACAATGTTTTGCTGGATCCCGAGACCGGCGCAGGCACCTGCGTTATCGATCTGGACACCATTATGCCCGGTATGGCGATCTTTGATTTCGGCGATTCCATTCGGTTCGGCGCTTCCACCGCCGCCGAGGATGAGAAGGATCTCTCCAAGGTGACCATGGATCTGGATCTTTTCGAGGCTTATACCAAAGGCTTCCTGGAGGGCTGCAACAATGCTCTTACCGACGCCGAGCGGGATCTCCTTCCCACCGGTGCCTGGATGATGACCTTTGAATGCGGTGTTCGCTTCCTCACCGACTACTTAAACGGCGACACCTATTTCAAAACCGCCTATGAAGATCATAATCTGGTTCGCTGCCATACCCAGTTCAAACTGGTGAAAGAAATGGAAGAAAAGCAGGATCAGATGCAAGCGATTGTCGCCAAATACTAAAAACCATTAAAAATACGGTGTGCAACGCACACCGTATTTTTTGATTTACAGAGCAACAAAAAAGCCTCCCGAAATCGGGAGGCTTTTATTCTTTTATGCGCCCATATTGTGGGTCGTCATCTCTCCAACCGTTCTCTTCAGACGCATCATCAAAGTAGCGACCTGCGCTCTGGTGGCAGTGCCATCGGGAGCAAATGCGGTTCCGTCCATACCGTTCATCAAACCGGTGGTACGAGCCCATTCAATATGGCTTTTGCCCCAAGCAGTTGCAACATCGGTAAACGGTGCGGCAGGGGTACCGAAGGAGGTGTACTTCTTGCCGTTGTTGATTGCCTCAACCTTTTCAACCATCCCCTCCATCAACTTTGCCAATTCCTGACGGGTAACATTATCATTGGGAACAAAGGTGGTTGCAGTCTTACCGTTGATGATTCCGAGGGTTGCCATCAAACGGACATGTCCGCCGAAATACTCGCCCATCGGCACATCGGTAAATGCAGGAATCTTTGCCACTTTCTTCAGACCGAAAACAGGATCCAAATAAGCGTCCACAAAATCGCTGATCTCTTTTTGGCTCATGCTGTTCAGCTTTGCTTCTGTAATGACAGTGCTGCCCGCCGCCTCATTGATGGTGGCGATCAACATTCTGGAAAGAACAGTGGCTGCTTGCCCTCTGGTGATGGTATCATCCGGGCTGAACTGTGTATCGGAGGTACCGTTAAACAGACCGTATGCTTTATTAAAGGTGATGGCATCATAGAACCAAGCGCCCTTTGCCACATCGGCAAATGCCCAGGTGCCGGTCTTAAGGGTCTTTGCATAACCGCAAACGACACACTCTTCGGTGATCTTGCCCTGCGCGCCGTTAACGGGAGCATAATAATGCTCTTTGGCATTCGCATGGATGGCATTGGCCAAGTTGCTGTTGGTATAAACCGCCTTACACTTATCGCAGGTTACTTGACAACCGGTGGTGTCGCTGAAGGTACATGCTTCCGTTTTTACCACATAACCATCTGCCTTACAAATGATCTGATGGGTTTTATTGCCCAGCGCTTTCACTCCGTCTGCCTTATGGGCAACCAGGTTCAGGTTTTCCTTCTGAGTGTTGGTACACCGTGTACAACCCCAAACCTTATAGGTATACTGACCATGCGCCACATTGGTCACGGTGCCCTTATCAACGGCAAAGTTACAATTCTCGGTCGCATTGCCGCAGGTGGGGCAGTTTACTGCATGGGTGGTGGCGCCGTTGGGAACCACGGTACCATTTTTATGGAGGCAAGTAACGCGCACTACTGCGTTAGCAGGAGCGGTATTCACGTTCAACTTATCAGCGGGATTGGGTGCACCGGCAATCTTTGCCACTGCACTGACGGTTGCATCGGTGTTGGGCGCCACATTGGCATTCACCTTAAAGGTGATGGTCGCAACAACGGTCTTGCCGCTGACATCCGCATTGTTGATCACCGCCATCTTAATAACGCCGCCGACATCATTATAATCGGAAACGCCGGCATCGGCGCCGTCGGTTACTGCCTGCAAAGTCAACAAACTCGGCTCATAAGCGGTTTCAAACTCTAAAGATGCCCAAGCCTTGGTGCTATCAGCATAATAGGTAAAGATAACTTCCTCTCCTTGCTCCGCCTCGATCTTATTCACAGCGACAGTGATCTCAAGCTCTGCAGCAGCGGCAAACGCAGTCATGCTGCCGACCATGGTCAGCACCATTAAAACGGCGAGTACCAAAGAACTTACTCTCTTAAACATAATGTACCTCCTGAAAATGGGCGCAATAACGCCCGAAGCGACAGGAAAATTCCCTCTAAAGAGGGAAAGACCCGATTATTGCTTTTATTATAACAAATAATTATGGGAATGGGTAGCACCTTATGTGGTTTTTTAAACACATTTTGCGGACTAATGCCGAAGGAAGAAAAAAATCTTTTAACATAGCCTCTTTATTTTTCATAAATTATATGGTAGAATAATGACAGACCACAAAACAAGAAAGGTGAACCCATGGATAAGATCATCATCAACGGTCCCTGCCGCTTGGAAGGGGAAGTAGAGATTGCCGGCGCCAAGAATGCCATTGTTGCCATTCTGCCCGCCGCCATGATGGTAGACGGTGTCTGCCGCATCGAAAATATTCCGCAGATCAGCGATGTGGAGAATATCTGTAATATTTTGATCGCCATGGGCGCCATTGTGCGTCGTCCCGGCGAAAAAACATTGGAAGTGGATTGTTCCGGCGTCCGTAGTACGGCGGTGCCGTATGAATATGCCCGCAAGTTCCGCGCTTCCTATTATTTTTTAGGTGCGCTTTTGGGTCGGTTCGGAGAGGCTTCGGTGGCGCTGCCCGGCGGTTGCCATTTGGGAGCCCGCCCCATCGACCAGCATATCAAGGCCTTTGAGCAGCTGGGGGCGACAGTGGATGTGGTCCACGGAAATGTGAATTGCCACGCCGAAAAGCTCACCGGCAACGATATTTACCTGGATATGGTCTCGGTGGGCGCCACCATCAATGCCATGCTGGCCGCCACCAAAGCCGAGGGGCTGACGGTCATTGAAAATGTGGCCAAAGAGCCCCACATCGTTGACGTTGCCAACTTTTTAAACTCCATGGGTGCCAACATCCGCGGCGCCGGTACCGATGTGATCAAGGTAGAGGGCGTGCCTCGCCTGATCGGCGGCTCCTATGCGGTCATTCCCGATCAGATCGAGGCGGGAACTTATATGGCGGCAGCCGCTGCTACCGGCGGGCGGGTACTGGTCAAGAATATCATTCCCAAGCATATGGAATCCATTACGGCGAAATTAGAGGAGATGGGCGTTTCCATTACCGAATACGATGATTCCATCTTGGTAGATGCCGCTTCACCCTTGAAAAAAACCAACATTAAAACCATGCCTTATCCCGGATTTCCCACTGATATGCAGCCCCAAATGGCAACGGTCATGCTCCGCGCCGAAGGGATCAGCAAGATCAACGAGGGCATCTGGGACAGCCGCTTTAAATATGTAGACGAATTGGTGCGTATGGGCGCCGAGATCTCGGTGGCCGGTAAGATCGCCACCATTGAAGGCGGCAAAGAGCTGATGGGCGCCCCCATCCGCGCCTGCGACTTAAGAGCAGGGGCTGCCATGGTGATCGCAGGGCTGATGGCCAAGGGCACCACCACCATTGAAGATATCGACCATATCCGCCGCGGCTATGAGCGGATCATTGAAAAGCTGGCCGCCATGGGCGCCGATATTCGTATTATTTAAATAAAATCATAAAAAAAGGGAAGCGAAATGCTTCCCTCTTTTTTATTTCTCCGGTACATAAAGCAGCCCTTGAGACCCCTTGTCAGAGATCTGCTTGGCGGGGATTCCGCCGATAGAGATTCCGGGGGTTGTGAAATCTTTGTTAACCACCGCATTGGCCCCAATGGCAATATCCGATGCAATCGTGATCGCACCATATAGCTTGGCTCCCGGACCGATATAAACCCGATCTCCAATGGTGGGCGCTTCATCGCTTTTTCCGGCCGCAGTGCCAATATTTACATCGGCGTGGATGCGACAATAATCTCCGATCTTGGCGCCACCATTGATAATGATGGTCCCCAAATGCGCGATGTTGAGCCCTTTGCCACAAACATTCATCGGAATGGTAAATCCACACTTATTTCCAATGCGACGGTAGCGGATCTTATGATAGAGCGCCAGGGGCTTTTGCCAAGGATATTTACAACAATTATTATAATATTCCGCCTTACGAAGCGCTAACTGAAACTTTAATGGCCAGTCTACCAACGTTGCCAAAAAACCGATATGGCGGCGGCGCATTGCCTTAAGATCTTCCCGTACATATTCTTTATAGTCTTCGCGGCTTTGAATCATCATACGCCCCCCTTTTTTCACATCATACCATAAACCGCCCTGAAAATCAACCGCCATTTTGAGAGTCGATATTGACAGTTGTTTTTATTTACTCTATAATGTAAAATGTGAAAATATTTAATAATTCAAGGAGGAACCCCCATGAAAAAGTTTCTTGCGCTTCTCCTGGCAGTATGTATGCTGCTGACCCAAATTTCCTTTGCCGCCTTTGCGGCAGTTCCCGCAGGCGAAGGTGCCACCTTCGCCCCCGACGAGCTCTGGAACAAATTCGGTGATGATCTGTATTACACCGAAAAGAATTTTGCAAAAATGTTCCATACCGTAGAGGCGTGGGTCTATTTCGACAGCACCTGCTCCACCGCCAACGGTGTTTTGCTGGGCAACTATGACCAGAGCGGCACCACCATTAATGTAAATGTGGGTGTGCAGGCAGGTCATCCCCGCGTCAACTATATCGACGGTGCCGGCAATTCCTATAATGTGCGCTTCGATAATGTCAACATCATCAACGGCAAGTGGACCCATGTGGTCTGGGTCAACAATCCCGAGACCCATCAGCTTTCCTGCTATATCGACGGGCAATTGGCCGAGACCAAGGGCTTTTTCCCCGATTTCGATGAGCGCTCTGCCCAGCAGGCCTTTGTGGTGGGCGGAGATCTTCGGCGCCTGAATACCGATTATTTCAAAGGTGGCCTTAAAGAACTGAATGTTTATGCCGATGTCCGTACCGCCCAGGAGATCAAAGCCGATTTCCTCTCTGCCAAGGTGGATGCGGATGCCGACCTTCTGGCCTCCTGGGACTTCTCCGAAGGCAAAAAGGACATCGCCGACCGCGGCGGCTACAGCAACGATCTTACCTACAGCAACCAATGGCTGACCAAGGAAGAGGTAGACGCCATTCATGGCGATGATTTTGAGCGCGCCTATTCCTTTGCGGTGGTGGGCGATACCCAGATGGTGACCCTCCACGCTCCCGCTCAGCTGGCCAAGATCTATGACTGGATCCTGGAAAAACAAAAAGAAGAGAATATCCAATATGTCATCGGTCTGGGCGATATCACCGATAAAAACTCCGAGACCGAATGGAATACCGCTTATGATGCCATCACCCGTTTGGACGGCAAGGTCCCCTATTCTCTGGTCCGCGGCAACCACGATACCTTAAAGAGCCAGACCGGAAACGTTCACGATCAGTCGGGCGTTGATTACTTCAACCAGCTCTTCTTAAAGAACGAGACCTTTGCCGGTCAGTATACCGGGGCAAACGGCGGCAAATATGAAGCCGACTCCCTTTATAATACCTGGAGCACCTTTACCCCCGCAGGCTCCGATGTCAGCTGGCTGTTCCTGAATCTGGACTTTGCCCCTGCGGCAGATGTTCTGAATTGGGCATCGGGGATCATCGAAGCCCATCCCAACCATAAGGTGATCCTCTCCACCCATTATTTCACCGACCCCTCCGGCTCCATTACCAATAAAGCCGGTGCTTCCATCTGGGAGACGCTGGCCTCCAAATATGAAAACATCGAGTTGGTGCTTTCCGGCCACGTTTATTCCGATCATGTCAAGGTAACCCAATATGAAGGCGCAAACGGAAATACCGTTAACGCCATTCTGGTGAACCCCCAAGGCCCCGACCGCACCTTGACCGGCGCCGCCTATAACACCACCGGCGTTGGCGCCGTTGCTCTCTTCCATTTTAATAAAGAAGGCACCGAAATTCAGGTGGAATACTATTCCGCCATTCAGGAGCGGTATTGGAAGACCAACAGCCAGCTGACCATTGATCTGACCGCGGAAGCCACCCGCCCCACCAGGCTGGATACCTGGAACGGTCAGCTTTCCGAGGCCCCTGCCGGCAGCGGAACCGCCGCCGATCCCTATCTGGTGGAGAGCGCCGCCAACCTGCTCTGGATGTCGGAGCAGATCACCAAAAAATCCGGTGCTTCTCTTGCCAATAAGTACTTCAAACAGACTGCCGATATCGACCTTGCAGGCATCGGCCTGCCCTCCATCGGCTGGTACTACAATTCCACCACCGATATGGCCGCCTTCGGCGGGCACTATGACGGTCAGGGCTATGCCATCAAGAACGGCCCCATCCTGGCCAACAGTGCCGCTTACGACGCCGCCTCCTTCAGCCGCGAATACGGCTACGGTCTCTTTGGCTGTATCTACGGCGCCACCGTTGAGAATGTGCATTTGGAGAATGTCACCGTCAACGGCATGGGCACCACCGGCGGAATCGTCGGCAAGGCCGCCGCTCCCTCCAACGGCAGCGGCACCGCCGCCTTCAATACCATTAAAAATTGCTCGGTGGATGCTGATTGCTCCATCGCGCCCGTTATGAACACCCTTACCGTCAGCGAAGAGGTCGCTTACGATAACCTCTACCGCGCCGGTATGGTCGGCGGGATCTGCGGCATCGCCCGCAGCGCCACTATTCAGAACTGCGCCTCCGCCATGGAGATCGTGGTTCCCGGCACCTTCACCCATGTGGGCGGTGTGGTCGCCTCTGCGGGTTATAATACCCTGATAGACCATTGCGTCTTCACCGGCAGTGTGGAGGTGATGGACGACAGCTCCGCCAAGACCCTTTCCATCGGCGGCATTATGGGCCTCGTCTCGCCCATCATCAGCACCTCCGATGTGGGCGATGCCCTTACCGGCACCATCAAGATCACCAACTGCGTCAACCGCGGCACCCTCTTTACCTCGGTAGATGATCTCACTGCAGCCTCCCATTGGGGCGGTATTCTGGGCTATGCAGGAAACCTGCCCACCCTCAGCGTTGCCGATCCCTTTATTATGGAAAACTGCTATAATCTGACCGCCCTGGATGTTCAGCCTCATCTGGAGACCAAGACCGAAAACGCTTGGGCCAGAGGGTTGATCGGTAAAGGGCAGGTTACGGACAACAAAACCGAGTCCATCTTCCTTACCGACTGCTATTCCGTACTCACCGAGAGCGGGGTAGAAGCCAATGCCAATAGCCTTTCCAACACCAATGAGTTCCGCAACCAATGGGCCCATTCGGTCACCGGAAACTATTGCGTGGTGGCGGTAAACGACACCGTCGGCACCAAGTCGGCAGGAGAAATGCTGGCGGCGGTGAAGGAGATCGAAAAGGCGCTGCCCAACACCCTCGAAACCGTTGTATCCGGGGATTGGGAATATACCGAAAACGAGAAGGGGATCACCCTGGTGGCCTATAAGGGCACCGCAACCGATCCCGAAATTCCCGCCCAGCTGGACGGCAAGGCCGTTACCACTTTGGGTGAGGGTCTGTTCCTCAATACCCCGCTGACCGCCCTCTATATCCCCGACAGCATTGCCGCCATTGAGATGGGCGCCTTCTTCGGCACCGGCATGAAAGAAGTGACCGTTCCCAAGACCGCCACCCTCGGCGCCGATGCCTTTGACGCCGATGCAACGGTCGAAATTGTCAACATCGCAGGGGATGTCAACGGCGACAATACCACCGATCTCATCGATGCCCTGCTGCTGCTCCGTAAGATGAGCGGCAACCTGACCGCAGAGCAGGAGGCCTCCTTCAACCTGCGGGCGGCCAATGTTTACGATTCCGCCGATACCGCCAATGAGGTCAACTCCGCCGATGTAACTCAGCTGCTCCGCGTTCTTTCCGGAGCTTGGGAAAACGGCAGACCGGTGAAGCTGACCCGCTCCGCCGCCAACCCTGCTTTTGTTTCCGTTTATTAACTTGAAAAGCGGCACCCCCTTTTGCGCCGGGTTTTTTTTTAATTTTTTATT
>JAZNGR010000102.1:0-6398 GCA_045576575.1 Eubacteriales bacterium | reverse complement strand
CGCAATAAGTAGCGCTGTAGCAATGCCAAGTATCTTCCAACCGCTTATATCTTTTGTCGCATGAGATATAATGGCAAGCGCACCGGCCAGGGCAAGAAGTCCAATGGCCAATGCGGCGGCAGCAGCAATAAGACCCTGCCAAGGAGCATCTTTAAGTAAGAACAGAGCGGCTGTAAAAACGCCTAAGAATGCCACCATGGCAATCATAGGCCCAAGAACACCTTTTTTGGGGAGCTTTGATGCCTGCCAAAATACAACAGCAAGAGCACCCATCACAATTGCAAGAGCACCGGCAACTTTATAAAGTTTTGCCACATTCTCGTCTGGCAAGAAACTCAATACTGCCAAAGCAAGGGCAAGAATAAGAATAGATGATGCAAAAGCAAGAATTGCTTTCGGAGTTCCTCTTACGCCCTGTCCTAAAGAACCAAAAAGCTCCATAAGAGCAAAGGCCGCCATAACAATACCCAATGCCAGACCAAGCTTTGGAGATATATCGAGTCCGGCAAGCATCTTAAGTGCAAGGGCAAGGAACAAGACGGATGCCGCAATAGCAAGAAGGGACGTTCCTATTCCGTTCTTACCGAAATCGATTGCCGTCGATAACATGGCAAGAACTACTGTTATCGCCGAAAGAGCAAGAATCACCTTAACTGCCGTCCATATAGCTTCCGCTGGCACATAAGAAATAGCGAGAAAACCAAGGGCAAGTAAAAGAATGGCGCCGCCAATACCAGCAAACAATCCTACGCCTTTTGCTATCGTCGGGGCGGCCTTTCCAATTACATACGAAATAGCAAGCATCGAGAAAATTACTATGGAAATGACGATCACCAAACCGGTGATTGTACCAAGATCGCTTTTAACGTCGCCAAGCATTTTAAGTGCATACGAAATGCCTATAAATGCAAGAACGATTGCTGCAAAAGTGGTAAACAGATTTATACTTTTTCCTTCGGACATCTTAATTCTGTCCTTAGCTTTATCAAGTATGCCGCTGATGAATATAAACAAAACAATAACGCCAGCGAGACCATACAACACCGTCATATCAAGAGTAAGACCATCTAACTTTTTAAGTGCTCTTGCAAGAACATATATAATTCCTGCAAAAGCTATAACCTGCCATAATTTATTACCCATTGTCGGATTCAAATGATTGACCGCAGTCATAACAGCACCAACTATGAACAATACGGCAAGCAGGCCAAACAGACCGTCTTGTATACCGGCGCGTCCGAGCTTTACATCTTTGAGTTTATCCATCGCAAATATAAGTATTGCAATAGATACCATAAGCCCTGCCATTGACAGGAACACATTTTGAAGCGTCGCACCGTCTGCTATTTTACTTGCGATTGATATGATCAATGCAAAGGCTGACATTCCAATAAGCAACGCAACGATTGCGTCTTTTGCAGCTCCAAGAGCAGCTATTCCGTTCTCTTTTTGAGCAACATACGCAAGATAACCAATGGCAATGGTCAAGGACAGCAACGCTGCTGCAAAACCGAATACAATGGCTTTAAGCATGTTCGCTTTTCTCAAAGAATCTATAAACTTCTTAAATGAAGTTCCAAGGGATGTTATAGCAACAAAGAATCCGCCAATTTGAATTGCGGCGTTGGCAAAAGCAATGTTAAGAGGAACAAAGCTTGCGGCCAAAGTAGCAATAATTCCACCACCGATTGAGAAATTCTCAAACAGCTTTGACAGCTTATCAGATACATTCTTGGAGATTCGCTGCAAAGTATCGAGGATCTTTACCTTACCAAGAATGGACGAAAAGATACCGCTTTTCCCATCCGCACGATCAGACGAAATAGGTTTCTTAAAGACGCTTTTTATTTTCTCAAATGTATCCTGTGCAACGATTCCAAGATTGACAAGTATTTCTGCAGCCTTTGTTACACCGTTGGAAATCAACGCACCAGTAAAAGCGGCGATGGCCTGTGCACCATCCCACAAAAGCGGAACGAGACCAGACAATGTTTCACCAAGACTGCTGAGAACCCCGAGAATGTCTTCCCAGGTTATAGTGCGAATATCATAGCCAGTCAGAGCTTGAATTCCATCGGCTATATTATTGAATACACCGACAAAGAAATCCGACACATTACCAAGGATCTCTTTGCCCTTCTGGAATACTCTGCTAATAAATCCGATGGCAGTTTCTACAAGATCAACGCTATCTGCCCATTCAACAAACGCATCAATTTGTTCGCCCAAATATAAAAGAAAGCTATCGACATACGGTAGACAGTAATCAAATGCTTTTCCAAGGCTTTTAAGTGCAGGGCCAATATAACTGAATACCCTTTTACCGATTCTCCAAAAACCTTTAAAAACATTAACACCATATTCAAAGACAGTAAACAAACCTCTGAATACAAACTGTACCCTTTGAACTGTCTCTTCACTATACTCGAACGACTCCGCCATTTCTCGAATATTTGAGGAAAAATCAGAAAGAGATTCTACTGCATTTGTTACGCCGTCATCGAGGTCTGGGAATATCTCGGCCACGCCAGCTTTTAAGAGCCGAAACGTCTTCCCGACCATTGTTCCGATGGCACTTAAGATGTTGTAACCGGATTTAATGACCGAAAAAACTCTTGTAATATTGGTTGCAAATCGATCAAGCTGCTCGTTTGTAGGCTGAAAAGCAATAGAAGTCTCTTTAATCCTATCAGATAAATTAAGAAACGCTCTTGTAAGATTTGATACTTCGCCTTCTTCATGATCAAAGAACAGCAATCCGGTAACTTCTTCCGCGGCTTCTGTATATGCATAAAAAGCATCGAGATAATTATAAAATGCGCCTTGTTCGCCTTTTGATCCATCACCAAACAGACTGTCAAAGCCGCCAGATTCCTTCCACGACTTTAGGGATTCGTTTATTCGATCGAACGGATAAGCGAATACTTCCCATAAATAGTTCGCAAGAGCGGTCCAAGTTTTCTTGGCCTCTTCATAGTTACCGAATACGAGATCAAAACCCGCAGCCATTTTTGAGCTAACGGCGTCCTTAACAGAAGCTATGGAATCGGAAAAGGTTCTTGCTTCCTGAGCAGCTTTGAAGGCTTTTTCACCAAGGGTTCCTATTTCCCCGCTGTAAAGTTCCATTGCCTCAGAAGCGGAAATTCCTTCTTCCTTGGCGATTTTATATATCTCGTCCGTATAATCAGCATATCTGCCAAGCGCTTCATTCATAACATCGGTATCGAGCCATTTTTCAGCCAACGTGTTGGTTAAATTGGCATAAGTTACCTCTGTCTTTTTTGCGGTTCTGATTACGCCTTTATTATCAACTTTGAGTTTTCCAAGTTCTATGGCAGAATCGATCAGTTGTTCTTTAAAGATCTTAGTATCAAGACCTGCAGTTTTAATCCAACTCCAGTTCTGATAACTCATATATCCGGCAGCCATTGACTTGGAAAAGCCATCCATTGCATGGCTTGCCTGACTGCTTTCTACGCCGGCCAAACCACACGCATTGGCGATACCGATCATGCTTTTTGATGCAACATCAAGATCAATACCGGCACTTGTAAACTTACCTATATTTGAAATCATACTGTCAAAACTATATGAAGTTTCGTCAGTATACCACATCAGTTTTTCAATCAAATCGGAAGTGTCTTTTATAGTCGACCCTTCAACGTTATTAAGTATTGTCTGTACTGCTTTTGTCTGCTGTTCATACTTTGCAAAACCGGCAGTAATATTGTCAATCGACAGCGCCTTAGCCATTTTTATTCCGGCATCCACTGCAGAACCAGCAAGGCGCTCAAGAAATTCCGAGCCAACCCGATAAAGCAAAGAAAAAGACTCCGCCGTTCTTACAGCGGAGTCGCCAATACTATCCATCGTAAACTTTCCAACGGACTTCTCAAGATTCGCTAAACTTTTTGCAGAAGCATCGAGATCCAGTCCGAGTTTAAGTTTGTCCAGAGTTTTTAAGCTTTCCCTTACCCCTCGCTCAAACTGCTCGTTATCGAACCGCATCTCTACGATGCGCTGGTCAGTAGTGCTCAATGTGCGGTCACCTCTCTCCATGCAGCTTCAGCGATGCCATCAAATATCGGTTGAATAGCAGGATTTATATAATCTCTACCCTCAACGTATCCTCCGGTTCCGGTTCCGTGTCCGTATTGGAGAATGATGGCTATATTAACTCCCTTATTTACATTGGAGTTTGTAAAAACAATTCTGCTCTCTTCACTGCCACGTTCGATCTCATAACCCCAGGATGCAGCGGTAGTTCCGGAATCTATTGGGGTATTCGCAGAAAGTGCAGCAACTCCGAGCTCGCCATATCGACGAAGAATCGACATAATGAGTGAATCAAAATCTTTCGCTCGATTCAGAAACTTCTCTGAATGCTTAAAATTTCCACGATGTTTAAATGAGATCATAGATGTTCTGAAATCATTAAAAGAATAAACATTATAATTATTCCTCCAACAAGAACTATCGGAGTTAACACGTTCTCAAGATTTTTAAGCATTTCTGCTTTGTTTTCTATTACTTTGTGTTCATTTTTTGTAATGTTTATGTTCTTTGTAATCTCAATCTTCTTGATTGAGTCATCCTCGAAAAAAATCTTATGCCCGCAATATTCACAAAACATGAATCGACGATCTTCCTGCATATGAAGCTCTGCGCCGCAGTTCGGGCAAGTCAGTGAATATGTTCGGATCATTTAAAGCAATCCCCTTTCATTTTTCACTGAGTATATAACGAATTTAAAAAATGGTCAATCTTTAAGGCTCTTCAAATAAAGCATTCGATCAACAACATTTCTTCCGGTATGGATTGTATTTACTGCGATCATCGGCGCAGCCATAGTGTAAGCTCCGATGGTCGACATTATCGGATCCATAGTTGCCATTCCAAGAACAACGGCAGACTGCTTTGCGAGCTCCGAAACCAGAAGATTCTTAAGAACACCTCCGGCAATAGAACCTGCTATGGTATGTTTCTTTCCGCGTTCTATTGCTTTTTCCCGTTTTACCTTATCACGAAGAGTATTATGTTCTGTCTTTTTTCTGCTTACTGTTATTTTTCCAGAAGAAGATTTGACTTTTATAGTTTCTTTCTCTGAAGACTTACTTGCACTCTTTTCTGCACGTTTTTCTGCGGCAGATTTATCCTTCTGGTCAAGAGGATAAGGAGGACCGTTACGCTGGCCCCATTTCATTCCGGCAATACCATGATGATAAAGATCATCGGAAACTGGGATATTTCCGATATAATAGGTCATCTTTCAGCCCTTCTTCCTCTTGGTTTGTTTACAACCGGAGCTGGACTTTTTCCAAGAAGTCGATAAATAAAGGCTTTTCCTTTTGAAGAAAGTCTTTCAACAACCTGACGAGGTGCCCGTGAATATGCCTCTCTTGATTTTGTTGCCAAGGCGCGCTCTTCATAATATGTTTTATTTGCACGATCAAGCGATGCTATGTTGCCATTATTTTTTGCTTCAATTTTATTTTCAAATTCCTGCTTTGCAACTTTATCATGTTTACGGGCTTCTGTTAGTTTACTTCTACCAGTCCACCAATCAGAAATTCTGTTTCTTTCTTCTTTAATAGTATCTTTTGCCCTTGCTCTATGCTTTCCCCATTTCATACCTTTAACGCCATAGTGTTCGAGATAATTGGAATCAAATGAGAGATTGCCGATATAATATTTCATGCCTATTACCCCTTTGTATTATATTTTGCCCTTCTCTGGGCATTGAGCATCTTATTCTGAGCATAGATTTCACTTTTGCTCATCTTTTTCTGTGGCGCACTCTTTTCACTGCAAACCCGAATAAGAGTCATGAGTCGATTCAGATGCCATTTCTCACACTCGATAGGAATTTGCTGAGCAAACATCATATAATAAATAGTCTCAGACGTAAGAGCCTGAGGCTTTTTGCTTTTCTTTTTATCTTCTTTGAACCTCGTTGCAGTCATTGAATCCTCAATATAAGCAGTAATTTGCTTCATCTGCTCCGGGGTAATAAATTTATAAACGCTTTGATCAACCTGATTTGTCAAAGTCATACATCGTATATAATCCAGGAACTGTTCCTGTGTTTTCTCTTTTCCGTTAATGAATGGAATCTTCCATTTTGATTCCCATTTGGAAACAGAGATGAGAGAATGCTCCAAAACCAGAGTGCATGCGGAATGATAGATAAACTCATTCGTTCGTTCATCAAATTCCTCTCCCTCTGGTATATGAATCTTAAGCATTCTCTCACCACCTTATCGATCTTATTTGGTCGGCATTTTCACAATATTGCCAGCAAGAGCATCGGGGTTCTTTTCCACATACTCCTGCGCCGCTTTTGCAAGATCAGCAGGAATAATAGAATTCATAAAAGTCGCAGCATACTCAGAATTTCC
>JAZNGR010000101.1:0-2722 GCA_045576575.1 Eubacteriales bacterium | reverse complement strand
GCAGCCACCTGCACCGAGACCGGTCTGACCGAAGGCTCTCATTGTGAGATCTGTGACGTGGTCATCGTTGCTCAGGAAGTTGTTGCTGCTCTGGGTCATACCGAGGTTGTAGATGCTGCTGTTGCACCCACCTGCACCGCTACCGGTCTGACCGAAGGTAAGCACTGCGAAGTTTGCGGTGAAGTTACCGTTGCTCAGGAAGAAGTTGCTGCTTTGGGTCATACCGAGGAAGTAGTTGCCGGCTATGCCGCCACCTGCACCACCGAAGGTTTGACCGACGGTAAGGTTTGTACCGTTTGCGGTGTTACCACTGTTGAACAGGAAGTTATCGAAGTTCTGGGTCATACCGAAGAGACCATCGAAGCTGTTGCTCCCACTTGTACCGAGACCGGTCTGACCGAAGGTACCAAGTGCGCTGTCTGCGGCGCGATGATCGTTACTCCCGAGGTTGTTCCCGCTCTGGGTCATACCGAGGAGACCCTTCCCGCAGTTGCTCCCACCTTTACCACCACCGGCTTGACCGAAGGTAAGGTTTGTACCGTCTGCGGCGTTGTTACTGTTCCTCAGGAGATCATCCCCGTTCGTACCGATGGCGTTGCCATGGTCGATGATGTGATCTATGAGACCTTTGCAGAGGCTCTGGCGGCTGCCGATGGCAAGACTGTTGTTCTGCTTGCCGACTTCGAGACCTCTGAAAGCTTTACCGTTCCTGCCGGCGTATCCGTTACTCTGGATCTGGCAGGCCACACCATCACTGCTACCGATACCGTTGCAGACAATAACTATGCGTTGTTCTGGATCAACGGTAATATGACGGTGGTCGGAAATGGTGCAATCGCTCTGACCGCTACCACCAATCGTGAATGGAATTATCTCTCCGCGATCTTCTATGTCAGAAATGGCGGCGAGCTGACCGTTGAAAACGGCACCTTCACTCATGAAGGCGGCACCGATATGGCGTATGTAGTGGATACCTATGGTAACACCACCACCAATATCGTCGGCGGTACTCTGGATTCCACCTACACTGCGATTCGTGTGCGTATGGATCGCGGCTACACTGCAGTTCTGAATGTTACCGGCGGCACCCTCTCCGGCGATACCAGCGCTGTTTGGGCGCAGGCTTCCTCCGGTACTGTTGAGAAGCCCGCAACCGGTGTGCTGAACATCTCCGGCGGCGATCTGTCCGTTGTAAACACCTCCAGAAGCAGTGGCGCAAACTGTATGACCACCGTTTCCGGCGATGCTGTTGTTGGCTCCATCAAGTGTGAGGTCAATGAGCTGACCGTTATCGGCGGTACTGTTAACGCGACCAATGTTCTGAATGTAGACGGCACTGCTGCCGACTACGCGATCACTGAAGACGGCGTTTATGCGCAGGCTGTTGCTTGCATCGGCGATGCAAACTATGCCACTCTGGCTGATGCTGTTGCCGCTGCAGAAGCAGGCGCAACCGTTACCCTGCTGGGTGATTTCACCGGCGCAGGCGTTGTGATCAATAAGGATATCACCATCGACTTCGGTGGTTATACCTATACCGTAAACTCTGCTGTCGGTTCTGCCGGCACCGAGACTCTCGGTATGCAGATCCTGAAGGGCAACAATGTGACCCTGAAGAACGGTACTCTGGTTGCTTCTGAAGAAGTAGTTGAAGGCTCCAAGGCCATCAAGATGCTGGTTCAGAACTATTCCAACCTGACTGTTGAGGATATGGATCTGGTGGGCGGCTCCGCTACCGCTTATGTCCTCTCCAATAACTGCGGTGAGATCGCTCTGGTCGGCGATACCAACATCACCGCTGCCGAAGGTAAGGTTGCTTTCGACGTTTACGATTACTCTGCAATGGGCTATGCTGTTCCCAGCATGACCGTTTCTACCACCGGTACCATCACCGGTAACATCGAAGTCAGCGAGACTGCTGCTCTGGCAGTTTCCGGCGGTACCTTCACCGTTGCTCTGGAAGAAGAGTGGTGTGCTGAAGGCTTCTCCCCTGTGAAGAATGCTGATGGCACCTATGGTGTTGGCATGATGCCCAATGCTGAAGTTTTGGATCTGGGCTATATCACCATTGATGATTACAGCATCTATAATGGTAGCTCTATTGTAGACAGTGCAGGTGCTCCTCTGGATCTGCAGGTGGCTATGCAGTTTATTGCAAAGGATTCCGCCGAAGAGGCCGCCAATAACGCTTACGGCCACTACACCACTGATTTCTTCATCCACTTTGATGGTATGGCAAACGGCTCCTTCGATGCCACCGGCTGCTATCTGGCAGGCCACTATGGCTCCTTTGGTTGGGTCGTTGTACCTTTGGATGGTATGATCGTGGAAGAGGGTGTTGTTTATCCCGTGATCTCTTCTGTTGGTCTGAACTTCTCCTACGAAGACATCTGCACCTCCGTTAAGGACTTCAAGTGCGGTATCTTCTTCACTGATGAAGTACTGAAGGCCAACCCCGATATGAAGGTCAATCTGACCCTCGGTCTGGCAGAGGATCTGGAGTCTGCTCAGGCTGCTGAATTCGTTACTGTTGATGAGCCTTATACCTATGAGACCATCGAGATGATCCGCGTTGCTGAAGTCAATGGCGTGAAGTATCAGACTTTGGCCGAGGCTGTTGATGCTGCTGAAGCAGGCGCAACCGTTACCCTGCTGGGTGATTTCACCGGCGCAGGCGTTGTGATCAATAAGGATATCACCATCGACTTCGGTGGTTATACCT
>JAZNGR010000100.1:0-2370 GCA_045576575.1 Eubacteriales bacterium | reverse complement strand
CGGCTAACTGCCTGGGCTTACCCCCAAATGTCTTATGAATAATGATAGCCATCGGCCAGTAATCCACAGACTCCATCGGTACCCGCAGTTTGCACTACGGGACTTTCGGAACCCACTGAGCGATCTCCTCAACCAGCTATTACTAACTAGGAGGGCGTCAAACTCGAGGGTGTTACCTCCACCGGTACCGATCCAGACAGCGCAAGGTCTAATCTACAATCAGTTCACGGATGGTGGTCTTGCAACTAAGGAACAGACCGAGGCAGGGTCCTTGAATCCAATCTCATGTTTTGCAACTCTCGCCTGGACTCTCGCCCACCTCTATCATATACCCATTGACTCTTTTTGTGCTTGGCGGTGTTTTAAAACTAATCCGTGGACAAGTTTGTATTTGCCGATAAAATCATTTGTATGGTGGACCCCCCCCCCTATCAAGCATGCTCGTACAAATCATCTGCAATGTAAGTCCATTTTTGCGAACTTTGTGTGCCGATTTAATCGGCCGATAAAATGGGGGGGGGTGTCTGGCGGCGGAATACCCGATAAATTGTGGCAACTGAGCTAGAGCTATCTGAAGCCTGCACTGAGCTTTTCTGAGGTTTGGAAGGCCTGCTCTATCCCGTAGAATGTATCCCGGGCCCGTTTTCCGCAGCCGGGGGGGGGTCAGAATTTCGCCATCTTCGACTGTGAAAGGGGGTTTTGGATGGGCTATCTGCGCCTGCAAACATTTCATAAGCGACGGTGAGCCCGGCGGCGGCAAGGTAGGATTCTTTCGAGTGGCCTAGATGGACTGCAGCAGCGCTGGTGTAGTATATACTCATTCTTAGCTTCATATGGTTCTTTCCGGGCGAGTTCCCCCTTGTCGTCTACTTAGTCAGAAACTTGCCTACTATTCTCATTTTCAAATTCTAAAAACCAAAGTTTACCAACTTTCGACTCCAAACCCCCCCTCACTAACTTTTCGGGCTCAGAAGGGTCCTGTCCACTAGAGGTGCCTAACCGGGTGCCCAAAGCCATCAAAACGCGTTTTAGGGCCCTAAAAGTTAAGTTTTTGGGCGTTTTGAGCCGGCTTCAGGGCACTAGGTCACCTAAAAATGCACTAAAAATAAAATATAAAAATTTTAGTGATTAATGGCCGACCCCTGCCTCATGAAACCCATGCCTGGTGTCCATTTGAAAATCATCAAGAAAATCTTATATAAGCTTATATAGACCCCTTTTTATCTTATGACCAGCCTCGCCAAAGCTAGTACTCATACCTAACTGTACCAGGTCACAGTACTAGCCTATCTATTTTTTAGAGCGACTTATAATCCTTCAAACTCTTCCCCACCGCCAAAAAGTGCCGGTCAACTTGGTCTTCGGCACCCACCTCCCTTAAGCTACCACGTCCGAGGTCCTAAGCCCTCCGCCTTTTTCCCAAATATCAGTCCCACACCAGACCAATATTTTTTCAGCTCAGAATTAATATCTTAGTTGTGGGTGGGACCCCCTTATTGCCAGCAATACAGCCCGCTAAACGGCGCTGCCGTAGCTTCTTGTAATGCGGGGCCAGGTATAAGGAAAACTTTTTATCTTCGCCTGCAAAACCTTCTTTCGCCAATAAAATACCACGTCCAAATCGCTTAGGTGGGAAACTTCTACGCCTGCAAAACCTCAGTTCGCCGTGAATTGGCTGGGGATGCTCCATCTACGCCTGCAAAGCCTCGCTTCCGCGAGAAAATGCCCCAGGGGCCCATCTTCGCCTGCAAACACTCAGTTCGCCGATAATCACAAAGTCTAAAGGGGAACTACGTTCTACGCCTGCAAAGGGGGCCTTCAATTCTTGGTTTTCCTGCAAGGTTCACCATGGAGCCCGGCGGAAGCGCCTTCCGGGACACTTTTTGGGCACGCTGCAGTACCAATCGCCCACTAAACGGTGCCTCTAGCCATCCACCACCCGTCACTACCAAGTCCGCTTCTCGACCTCAAGGGGGGCTAGATTCCGAGTCTTTCTACGCCTCTGACCTTCCCGGATCGCTTATTAGTATCACCTCGACTACCGTTACCATTGCTTCCTTCGCTGCCCAACACCGACCGCTACTCCTACTACTACTTCATCACCTGCCAATTCCTCCAAGTTCCTTTCCTTCAAGGGGGATTGCGTCTTTATATCATCGCCTTCAAAACATCGATTGTAGAAAATAAACACAAGTGTTTACCCTCCACAAACCCCCTTCGACACTCGGAACAAGCCCGAATGAAATCAATGGGAGATTGTAAATCTACAAATCTAGGCCGCGACCGCTTACGCTCAGTAGATCGTAATAACAAGACTACTCTACTACTTACACGACGGTGTGGCACAAATAAGTCGTATGCAAAGGATTT
>JAZNGR010000099.1:0-3524 GCA_045576575.1 Eubacteriales bacterium | reverse complement strand
CGGGCCGCGAACCGCCCCCGGGGAAAGGGTTGTTCGTTTTCGTTCTTGACTATTTTTGGGATATTGGATATAATTTTTATATATTGACTTTTTTAGGGAGGTATTCTCATTATGGATATTTTGGATCAGATCAGCCGTGAGGCCCAGAAGGCCGGCGAGTTTATTGTGGAAAAAGCAGGGGTCGTAAAAGACTATACCGTTGCCACCTGGAATGCGGCAGAGCTCAAGAACAAGATCAACGCTCTTTATAACGCCATCGGCAAAGCAGTCTATAAGGCTCATACCGAGGAGATCGACACTGCCGAGGAGATCAACGGCTATATCGAAGAATTGATCGCCCTCAAGGAAGCCCTCAACGAAAAGGAAGAGGAGCGCCAATTGCTGACCAAGCAAAAGACCTGCCTCTCCTGCGGAAAGGCTGTTTCCAAAAAGAATGCATTCTGCCCCTATTGCGGCGCAAATCTGAAGTAAGGCGGTGCCCCTTGGCTAAAGCACAAAAGAATTTTTTAAGCGGCGCACTGATTTTGACGGTTGCCAATGTATTGGTGAAGATCATCGGTGCCATTTATAAGATCCCTCTTGCTAATTGGATCGACACAGTGGGCATGAATTATTATAATGATGCCTATCAGATCTATTCCCTGCTCTATGTTTTATCCACTGCAGGGGTGCCGGTGGCCATCGCCAAGATGGTCAGCGAATCGGTGGTTGCAAAGCGCCTTACCGAGCCCAAAAAGATCCTAAAGATCTCCACCATGGTTTTTGCGATCATTGGTCTTGGGTTAATGAGTTTAATGATGCTCTTTGTGGAGCCTCTTTCCAATCTGCTCGCCAGCGATACCGCTAACCATTGCATCACTCTCATTGCCCCTGCCATCTTTTTAGTCGCGATTTCTGCTACTATTAAAGGTTATTTCCAGGGCTATAAGTGCATGACCCCCACCGCAACCTTCCAAATCATCGAGGCCGCCTTTAAATTGGTGGGGCTCGGAATTGTTGGCGCAATGCGGCTTCAAGGGATCACCGACCCCATGATTTTGGCTTGCGGCGGTGTTTTAGGTGTTACCTTCGGATCCTTTGCCGCATCGGTCTTTATGGTCATCCGGTTCTTGCGAGAGAAAGATCTGGGCAAAGATCTTACCGACTCCCTTCCCTCCCGCACCGGTCGCGCCATTGCCAAGACCACCCTCACGCTCGCTGTGCCCATTTCCTTGAGTTCGGCGGTCATGAGCGTCACTTCCACGCTGGATATGTTTTTGGTGAAATGGAATCTGCAGGAATACGGTCTTTCCAATGAACAAGTCATTGATGTTTACGGTGCTTATGCAGGCGGAACCTCTTCGCTGTTTAATTTGGTTCCCGCCATTACCGTAACCGTAGGAATTGCCGTACTTCCCTTCCTGACCTCGGCGCTTGCTGCAGGCAAAAAAGAAGAAGCTTATACAAATATGCGCTCTGCCGCCAAAGTAGTTTCCCTCCTTGCCATGCCCTGCGCATTGGGCATGAGCGTCATGAGCGAGCCTATTGTGAAATTGCTTTATACCGAATCTTATTGGGAAGTTGTTGTTCCCACTCTGCGATTGCTCGCCATCTCGGTTTTCTTTGTATCCTTTGTATCGCTTAGTGGCGTTTATCTCCAAGCAGCAGGAAAGGTTAAGACTTCGCTGATGACCATGGGTGTTGGCGCAATTATGAAGTTAACGGTGAATATTTTAGCTGTCCGTAACATCGGCATCATGGGCGCCCCCTTGGGCACCTTCGCTTGTTATACCTCCATTGCCGCACTGAACATTTATTTCATTTATCGCTATATCGGTTTCCGTTTCCCTGTCAAAGATACGTTTCTAAAACCCGCTGTGTGCAGTATCGCCTGTTGCGGCGCAGCATACGGGGTATGGAAACTGCTCTGCATGGCAGGGCTTTCCCTGAAACTTGCTCTCTTCCCTGCGGTTTTGGTCGCAGTGGTGGTTTACGCAGTATTGCTTCTGATGCTGAGAGTTCTCGCCAAAGAAGATCTGTTGCTGATCCCCAAGGGCGAGCGATTGGGCGCCTTTTTGGAAAAGAAAGGCTGGATCCATGGATAAAGAGGCTTTTAAAAAACAAGAACATTATACCTATCAAGATCTTTTTGATCTTCTTCGAGTTTTAAGGGCGCCGGACGGCTGCCCCTGGGACAGCACCCAGACCCATAAATCGGTGCGGCGAGGCGTCATTGAGGAGGCCTATGAGGTGGCCGAAGCCATTGACCGAGACGACACGGAGATGATGGTGGAGGAATTGGGGGATCTTGCCATGCAGGTGCTCTTTCATATCTGCATCGGCGAGGAAGAAAAGCGCTTCACCGAGCAGGATATTTATGATCGGGTCTGCAAAAAGCTGATCTTCCGCCATCCCCGCATCTTTGCCGACGCTCCCGACGACCGCGGCTCCACCGAGGAAGGCTGGGAGGAACTCAAACGAAAAGAAAAAGGGCAAAAGAGTCTTTATGAAGATCTGGACGGCATTGCCAAAAGCCTGCCTTCCCTGACCCGCGCCGAAAAGATGGCCGGGAAGATCTACGGCAAGGAGGAGACGGCGCCTCTCTACTCCCTTTTGCGGGAGCAGATCGGAGAATTGGAGGAAAAAGAGGACGAAAAAGCTCTGGGAAAAGTCCTTTTTACCCTGGCCCGCATTGCCAAAAGTAAAAAAATCGATCCTGAATTTGCATTATATATAGAAAACGAGTCCGAAATACAGCAAAATCGCTAAAAACTTCGCCTTTTTTTGAAAAAACACTTGCAATATGGTTCAAAATAAGGCATAATGTATGTAAAGATTATCACCGATCTGTTCGATGATATAAAAAAACATTTTGGAGGATTTCAAAAAATGAACAAAGCAGAATTGGTTGCTGCCGTTGCAGCAAATGCTAACGTTTCCAAGAAGGTTGCTGAGGATACTGTAAACGCAGTTCTCGCAGAGATCAAAGACGCTCTGAAGAAGGGCGATAAGGTTCAGCTGGTTGGCTTCGGTTCTTTCGAAGTTCGCGCTAAGGCTGCTCGCACCGGTAAGAACCCCCGCACCGGCGAGACCATCAAGATCGCTGCTTCCAAGGCTCCCGCTTTCAAGGCCGGTAAGGCTTTCAAAGACTACATCGCCTAATTAGGGACTGTCGAATCGGCGCAGACCGAAAAGGTCAAAAAGAGATGGATATCATTCCATTTCGTATGTGCTAAACTGGTTATAAGGTACGAAAGCGACCTACGGTCGCTTTCGTATTTTAATTTTTGCCCTTTTCTATTGCTTGCGCCTTCGTCTACCGTACTTATGTACGCCGACGACTCGCCGCAAGCAATTCTGCATCCAATTCAACCGCCCCTCGGTTTGGGGCTCCCCGAATATATGAGGTAAAGTATGAGAATCGACAAATTTTTAAAGGTCAGCCGACTGATCAAGCGGCGGACTGTTGCCACCGAGGCCTGCAGCAGCGGCCGCATCACCATCAATGAGAAGGTGGTCAAGCCCTCGGCAGAGGTAAAAGAGGG
>JAZNGR010000098.1:0-5160 GCA_045576575.1 Eubacteriales bacterium | reverse complement strand
AGAGCCTTACATTTTATGCCTTGCTTTGCATCCAAACTTTTGAATTTTAAGGTGCGGAGCAGTTTTGAGATACAGATTTTTCGTTCAGGCGAGACAACAAAATCCCCGCAATGCTGACGCATTACGGGGATTTTTTGTTTTTTTGGGCGGAAAAGATGCTCTCAAAACCGCTTCTTCCTTGCGAAGGGCTGCCCTTCGCGGATCTTTTTATTATTCTGCTTTTACGGCCTCAATGATTACATCCTCATCGGGGCTGGCTTCTGCCATGGCCTGCACATCCTCAAAATAGGAGTACATGGGCTTGACATCCTTGCCGCGGATCTTGCGATCCACATAGTTTTTGGTAATCTTCATGACCAGCGGGCTCAAGAGGACCACTGCGATCAGGTTGGGGATCATCATCAGACCGTTGAAGGTATCGGAGATATCCCAGGCCAGCGAGGAGGTCATCAATGCGCCGGAGACGATCATCAATACAAAGATGACCTTATAGACCTTTACTGCCTTCTCACCAAAGAGGTATTCCACCGCCTTGGAGCCGTATTGAGACCAGCCCAATACAGTGGTAAAGGCGAAGAGCAGCATAGCAACGGCAATAAACCACTCACCGAACTGACCGAAGAGATTACCGAAGGATTCACTGATGAGGGTAGCATCATTGACGCCCTCAGCTACTACGCCGGTTTCCAGATCAATAAAGCCGGAGGTCAGCGCCACCAAGGCGGTCATGGTACAAACGACCATGGTATCGAAGAATACTTCGAAGATACCCCACATACCCTGCTTGACCGGCTCCTTTACATTAGAAGAAGAATGGACCATAACGGAAGAGCCAAGACCCGCTTCATTGGAGAAGACGCCGCGCTTACAGCCTTGGACGATCACTAACTTCAGGGCCGCGCCGGTCACACCGCCTGCCAAGGCCTTTACACCCAGAGCGTGCTTAAAGATGGAAGCAAAGGCAGGAAGGATCAGATCGTAATTAAAGCCCACAACGACCAGACCCAGAATCACATATGCCGCCGCCATAAAGGGAACCACCCGCTCAGCAACGGTCGCAATTCTCTGCAGACCACCGATGATGATCAGCGCGCCGACAACCAACAGCACCAGACCGATGATCAGATTGATCATATTGATGCCGCCTACTGTCCAATCCACATGGGAGAAGAAGGCGCTTTCCATATTCAGTACGATCTTATTGACCTGACCCATATTGCCGATACCGAAGGAGGCCAGAATGGCAAAGCAGGCAAAGAGCACCGCCAGGACAGCGGCGGGCCATTTCATGCCCTTCATTTTGCCCACACCGTCTTTTAAGTAATACATGGCACCGCCGGACCATTCACCGTCTTTATTCTTACGGCGGAAGAAGATGCCCAATACATTTTCAGAAAAATTGGTCATCATTCCCAAAAAGGCGGCGATCCACATCCACAGCACTGCGCCGGGGCCGCCGATGCAGATGGCGGCGGCAACACCGGCGATATTACCGGTACCGACCGTAGCCGCCAGAGCGGTACAAAGCGCCTGGAACTGGGAGATGGATTTTTTATCGGTCTTTTTGGTGGCATCGGTGCCCTTCTTGAAAAGGCTGCCGATGGTGGTCTTCCACCAATGGCCCAGATGGGTCACCTGGAAGACACAGGTAACAGCGGTCATGATCAAGCCGACCGCCAGCAAAAGATACAGACCCACATCGGTCCATACCCAGGTGTTTACAGCATCATTAATGTCTGTAACGGTTTTGATAAAAGCGTTCACAAAGAACAATCCCCTTTCTTTTTTGAACATCTAAATGAAAAAGACCGAAGCAGAACAAATGCTTCGGTCTTGATAAAACCAAAATCTTTGTCCTTTTGCCTGAGATTTTCGCGCCTTAACGCTTGACCCTTCGGCACCCAATTCAATGGGATTCTCCAAAGCTCTATCCCCTTACAGTTTTCCTGCAAGGATCACATAGATATTCTTAATAACTTTTATAGTTTAACACGCTAAAACAAAAAAGTCAAGGGTTTTTTTAACCTTTTACTGCGCCGGAGATCACACCTTTAATGATATGCTTCTGGCCCAGGATATAAAAGAGGATCACCGGCAGAACTGCCAGTACCAAAAGCGCCATAAAGGCACCATAATCCACCGAGCCATAGCTATCGGTCATGGCCGACTGGATGGCCATAGGAATGGTATAATAGCCGCGGGTTTTATCCAACACCAAGGTAGGCAGAAGGTAATCGTTCCAGATCCACATGGCCTGCAGAATCGCCACCGAGATATAGGTGGGCTTCATAATGGGCAATACCACCCGAAAGAAGGTGGAGAAGGGAGTGCAACCGTCGATCATCGCCGCCTCTTCAATAGAGATGGGGATTGATTTCACAAAGCCGGTAAACATAAAAACCGAAAGACCTGCCCCAAAGCCTAAATAGACCAGGGGGATGGTCCAAGGGGCGCTCAGCCCCAGCCGATCGGAAACAAAGGGCAGGGTAAACATCACCATCTGAAAGGGAACCACCATAGAAAAGACAAACAGATAATAAATCCCCCGGCAGACCCTTCCTCCCACCCGCTCAATGAACCAAGCGCACATAGAGGTGCAAAGGAGGATCAACAGAACCGAAAGCACTGTTACCACAAAACTATACCCGATGCTCTCAAAAAAATCAATGGAGGTAATGCCGCGGATATAATTCCGCAAGCCCACAAAAGTCTCTTTGTTGGGCAGATGAAATACCTGTCCGGTGATGGCTTGCTTCTCTTTAAAAGAATTGATCAGCAACACCGCCAAGGGAAACAGATAAATCGCGCAAACAACTGAAAACAGAGCGGTTAGCCAAGGATTTTTTCTTTTGGTCATTGTTGCACCTCCTTCTCGCGGGTGGCCCGCAATTGCAAAAGTGCAATCGCCGCCACCAAAACAAAGAAGACCACCGCCATAGCCTGGGCGGTTCCATGGGTCTTGGGGGTGGTGCCATAGGTGTTGCGGATGGTCATGGCCAGCATTTCGGTGGTGCGGAAGGGCTTCCCATCGGTCAAGGCTAAATTCTGATCGAAAAGCTTAAAGGAATTGGTCAGGGTCAAAAAGGTACAGATGGTGATGGAGGGCATCACCATGGGCAGAGTAACATGACCAAGGGTCTGCCACCAGCCGGCACCGTCGATCTTCGCCGCTTCGGTCAGTTCTTCGGGCACCGATTGCAGCCCCGAGATATAAATAATCATCATATAGCCGATCTGCTGCCATGCCACCACCAATACCAAGCCCCAAAAGCCATAGGCGGTGCTGTAACTGAGATCTTTCCCAAACAAGGGGATCAGTACCCCGTAATTCAGGATCATCTTCCAGATATAACCCAACACGATCCCTCCGATGAGATTGGGCATAAAAAAGACGGTGCGAAAAAAATTGGTGCCGCGGATTCCGCGGGTCAGCCCCAGCGCTACCGCAAAGGCAAGAACATTGATCAGCAACACAGACACCAACGTAAACAGAGCAGTAAAGCCGAAGGAATACCAAAATTGACTGTCGGCGGTAAAGACCCTGACATAGTTGGCAAAACCCACAAAGGTGGGGTTTTCAACGGTGCCGTATTCACAAAAGGAAAGATAAAGCCCCATGAAAAAGGGGATCACAAAGCCGATGAGAAATGCCACCAAGGTCGGCAGTAAAAAGACGGGGAACCATCTTTTTAATGTTTGATTCATGAGGCTTCTCCTTTCTTATTTTTTATTAAACTCGGTTTTCCAACCTTCCACAAAAGCGGATTTTACCCGTTCCCAAAGTTCGTCGGTGGCGCCGCCCTGAGCATAGGCTAAAAGCCCTGCGCCCACATCGGATTTCCATTGATCACCGGGGATGGTGGAAAAACTCCAGGAAACAGGTGTTTTCCCTGCGTCCAGATAGCCTTGGGCCTCCTTGATCAAGGGATTAGAGGAGCCCTTCGCCTTTTTAAAGGGGATCACAAAGCCCATCTCCTCTGCCAAAGATTCGGTACCGGTTTCGGAGGTGACCACCCAATTCAGAAAGTCCAACGTTGCCTGAATATCGGTCTCAGAAGCGTTTTTGTTGACACACCAATAGTTTTCACTGCCGGTGCAAAGACCTTGGCTCTCCTCCCCTTTTGCGCCGATATAGATGGGCAGCATCCCCACATTCTCGGCGCCGATCTTTTCTTCCATCTCTTCACCCCATGCCCAAGTGCCGTTTTGATAGAAGACCGCCTGACCGTTTAAAAACTCATTTTCCGCATCATCGGCGGTTTTGGCACCGATCTCGGTGGGCGCGCAGGTGGCATTATTGAGATAGAGATCCCAAACCGCTCGGTACTGATCCAGATAGGTGCCCTTGATGGCAGAGGTTGAGGTAATCTTATCTTCCATATATTCATAATAAATGGGCAGGTTGGCAAGATGGGTCTTAAACCGCCAATCAGAAGAAGCATCCATTCCCGAAGAAGTGAAGGCACCCAAAATCCCAAGAGTATCTTTTTTGCTCTGAATATCGGTCACCAAAGTTTTAAAGGATTCAAAGTTATTGACTTGATTCAAAGAGGTGATCTGCGCGTCGGGCAGGGCAAAATACCGATCCAAAATGGCTTTATTATAAATGATGCCATAAGATTCCAACACATAAGCGACGCCCAATACCTTGCCGCCCTCCTTCAGGGCAAAATCCTCGTCGGTCAGTTGGCTGTAGACCTCGCTTTCGGAAAGGTCATAGCAATAATCCATCCAGCCTGCAAGACCGACGGGACCGTTGACCTGAAACAAAGTCGGCGGATTGGATTTCACGATCTCGGCGCCCAAGGTATCCTCATAATCTCCCGAGGCAGCAGTCACCACCGTTACTTCCACCCCCGTTTCCTCGGTGTACTCGGCAGCCAATTCCTTCCATTCCGCATCCTGCTCCGGCTTGAAATTGAGATAATAGACCGAAGGGGTGGTATCCTCCCGCATCCGGTTGCAGCCACTTAAAGTAAGCAACAGCGCAACCATACAGAGAATTGATAAAAACTTTTTCATAGATTTCTCTCCTTTTTATCCATTTATCTCTATTTTGGGTCGTTGCGCAAAAGAATATACAATGGCAAAAGAAAATACCACATTGATGGTCATCAATGTGGTGTTGGGTACATCGACGGTCATCGATGTGGTGTTGGG
>JAZNGR010000097.1:0-2997 GCA_045576575.1 Eubacteriales bacterium | reverse complement strand
CTTATTTGTCTTCCTAAGACCGCTTGGCCTTCCGACTTATTATTTATTTCTCTATCCTCTGTCGTGCAATCCAAAAGTTCCTGCGTATGCCCTTGTCCGTCAATCGTAGAATTTTCTAATGTTTCTATGAACGCCGTCCGTTCTTTTGGCTCATATGTGGCGGGGCTCGGCTGTGGCACTTCGTAAAAATCAAAAGTGTTCCCATGGGATTTCACAAGATAGCCCTTGCTTATCAACTTGCGGAACTGATCGTGATAGGTTGATCTTGGTATTCCAATAGCATCCTAAGCGGCCATCGGTGAAAGAGCCAGTTCATAATTATTGGCATTGGCCGCAAGATATAAATATAACCGTAGTGCGTGCGCTCCAAGATCTCGGCTTGCCGCCATCCAGTTTTCGTTTTTGATTCCTAAGAAGTCGCTTTTTGCGGCTTCTCGGTGGATTTTCACTATCTTTTGGTTGGGATAGGTCTAAATATTGTTAGGCATATTCTTTTCTCCTTTTATTTACTTAAATTATCTAAAGCCCGGTTAATGCTTTCAATTTCAGCAGTTAAACCATCAGTCTCTGCCTTAATGGATAAGCGTGCCAATACTTCATTTGCTACATCATCAATCAGTTGTTGGCGTTCTTCTTTTTCAAATATCTTTTTATGAACCCTTTCTTTTTGGTAAATATATCTCCGATATTCTTTGCTGATATTTTCATCGCTAAACAAACACTATTCAAATACGTCTCGTGGCTCCATTTGGATCCTCCTTTTATATTTTATTTTAGAAAGTATTTTTCTTAACTTTCTATAAATATTATACAATATTTTTTTATAAAAATCAAAAAAGACCGGCACGCATAGGTGCTGGTCTTCTATTGAGTGGGCTTAAATTGTACGAGGCGAGATGTGGGGATCATTATGCCGCTTTTGATTCAATTTCACTCTGGCTTGCCGTTAGCCGAACTTGTGGTTCTGCAGGTATTACCCCATAAGTAGCCACCTCCGGGTAGGTTTCCAAAAACCATTTCTTGATGACAGGGAACCGCACCGAACGGCAATTTGCAATTTCTCGCTTTTGCTTGTAGATCGCCATATTCTTTTCGGCATTATCGTGGTTCATAATATATTCTTCAATATAACCATAATTCAAGCCCCTATAGGATTCTTTGCCCGGATTCTTCTTGATTGAGCGAGTAACAACGGAATATTCCGGGTAATCTCGGCGGCAGTTTTGGAGCTTCCCATATTCTTCGCTTCCATAGATTGCGGCGTTCTTTGCAAAAGTCTTATCCATAATAATCTTTCTGTTAGTTGCATCAATCTTCATATAATTTTTCATCTTTATATCCTCCTTATGCGGCCTCATTGTTTGTGATCTTAATTTCGGGATAAGCGCCTAAGAACCAATCTCTTACTTGTGCGTAGTAATTAGAACAGGCTTTTGCACGGCTCTTCATTTCCTCATATTCTTTCATCCGTTCCTCTGCATTATCATGGTTTTTGATATACTCTTCCATATACTTGAAGGTCAATCCATTATAATGCACCTTTCTTCTGACGGGCTTTCTCTGAGTAACCTTTGTTTCAATTCTAAAGCCCGGATGAATGGAAATAACATTCATCATTTCTTTGTAGGCTTCAGAATTATAAACGCTTGCCTTTCTTGCCTCTGCCTTGGTGATTTCGATAACCTTTTCGTTGAACAAAATTTTCATGTTTTTGTTCTCCTTTCTTTTTATAAATTTAATTTTTGAGGTTGGGTGTTATCTTGTGTCCCCCTCGTTAGTGTCTATAGTATATCACTCTTGGTTTGCAGATCTCTGATTTTAATATGACTTCACTCAAAATGTTTGTCGAAAATTGAAAAAAGAAAAAGTGACCTATTCCCGATCTGTTGAGCGGGCGGCCGCAAGTTGTTTTAAGTTGATGGAAAGATGTAAAAAGTAGTTTTATATTTGCTTGCTTTTGGCCATAAGATGCTCAAATGATGTAAAAACAGGTGCACAATTTGGTGCACAAATGGGCGTTTTGGTGCACAAATTCATGTTTTGAAAACTAAAATAATGCTTGCATTTTACTGCCGTTTATGGTATAATAAAAGTATAAAAACATAGGTTTCATGCGGGTTTGCGCCCACTTTTGCAGAAGAAAAATGCGGCACGATTTATCGTGCCGAGCTGGATAGAGCGTCTGACTACGGATCAGAAGGCCGGGAGTTCGAATCTTCTCCAGCGCGCCAAATAAAAAAAGCCAACTCCGGAGAGTTGGCTTTTTTATTTGGCGTTCTCCGAAGATGGGAACATTTTCCTGCGGAAAATGTTCGTTGAGGCAGGCGCCCGTTGGTAACGGGCGGACTGTCGTGTCTCGAGCAACGAAGATTTTTCGCAAGCCGCCGACCAGCGGCTCGAAAAATCGAGCGGCGCAGAGTATCTTCTCCCATCAAAGCGCAACAATTATAAGAATGACATGACGATCTTCTTAGAAATCATCATAATATGTAATAAATGAGGTTTATATGTTATTTTTAGAAATTATATCTAGGCTTTCCCCTTGTTTTATTCTGGCCATAGTGGTTTTTATCGTAATACGCGAGCACAAAAAAACAGAGCAAGCATATTTAAACAGTTCATATTATCAAATAACCAAACAACCTCGCAAGACTGTTAAATATAATAAAGGCCTATATGGCGAATACTTGATCTATTTATATCTCAGAGAATATGAACAGAATGGAGCAAAGTTCCTTTTTAATCTGTATATTCCAAAAGATAATGGTGAAACAACAGAAATTGATGTTTTAATGATTTCACCAAAAGGCCTTTTTATCTTTGAAAGTAAAAACTATAGCGGTTGGATTTTCGGCAATGAAAACCAAAAAAATTGGTATCAAACTCTCCCTACCGGCAGAGGAAGAAGTCATAAGGAAAGTTTCTATAACCCTATAATGCAAAACCGTTCACATATAAAGCATTTAAAAGCTTTTCTTGGTGCTGATATTTCCGTTA
>JAZNGR010000096.1:0-2067 GCA_045576575.1 Eubacteriales bacterium | reverse complement strand
GGCCGTTGCACTTCAGCATCTCTTCTGTCAGATACAGCAGGCCATAGCCGGTGGCTTCTTTTCTGGCCAGGCTGCCGCCGTAGGAAAGGCCCTTGCCGGTGAGCACGCCTTCATAGAGGCCGGTGATGCGCTTGTACTGGCCGTAGAGGAAGCCGATTTCCCGGGCGCCCACGCCGATATCGCCGGCGGGCACGTCGGTGTCCGCGCCAATGTGGCGGAACAGCTCGTTCATATAGGACTGGCAGAAACGCATGACCTCGCCGTCGCTCTTGCCCTTGGGGTCAAAATCGGCGCCGCCCTTGCCGCCGCCCATGGGCAGGGTGGTCAGGGAGTTTTTGAAGACCTGCTCAAAGCCCAGGAACTTTACCACGGAGAAGTTCACCGAGGGATGGAACCGCAGGCCGCCCTTGAAGGGGCCGATGGCGGAGTTATACTGCACGCGGTAGCCGCGGTTGACCTGGACCTTGCCGTTATCGTCCACCCAGGGGACACGGAACAGAATCACACGCTCGGGCTCCACCATGCGGCCGATGATGTTCTGCTGCTCATAGCGGGGATCCGCCTCAATAACGGGCTCCAGAGATTCCAGAACTTCCTCCACTGCCTGCAGGAATTCGGGCTCATGGGCGTTGCGCTCACGGAGACCCTCCATCACGGAATTCAGATATGCATTGGTGATCGCCATAAAATACTATCCTCAACTTTCTTTTCAGAACATTACTTTAACCATTTGCCATGATAAATTATTTTACACCTATAACTTCCGTTTGGCAATACAGCAATATTAAAAAAAGACCGGGGCTTCCCGGTCTTTTTTATGGGCAGTTCGCCCGAAATATTACTTGGTTCCAAAGATACGGTCGCCGGCATCGCCGATTCCGGCAGACGCTGCGGCATAAACCTTTTCATAACATGTATACAAAACGGTTTTACTGTTCCTGTTCAAACCGCGCCATAAGCTCGTCATACAGCGCTCTTTTTCCGCCGGCACCGGCAATTTGAACCACATTGACCATAGGATTGAAATTCGCCTCCACCAAAACGCAGTCATCCTGGCGAATGCCAATATCCCAACCAACGTAGCGTATGTTCGAAATCTTTGCCGCCTGTTTTACCAACGCAATTACTTTATCCCAGTGTGGGAGTGAATACCCAACCAGTTCTGTGCCCGAATCGGGATGAGCATCGTACCGATTGCCATACATATCCTCGCCCCGATCTATCACCTTTCCGGTCTCCAGATCCAGACTGCACACGACGCCGCCGGCAGAATAGTTGTCGACAATGGATCCTTTTCGGCCCATTCTCAAAGCCGCCGCAATGAGATTGACCTCCCCATCCAGAACAATGGAGAACACTCGGACCGTGTTCAGCGCCCCGGAAAACAGTTTGGCCATCGCCTCATGCTGTATCAGCAGTTCATCCAAAACCGCATCGGTGCCTGCCATAGTCTTGTAAAGCGCCTCACGGTCTGGCCAGTCTTCCAGATTTATGAGACGGATTCCCTCGCCGCACCAGCTGTAGTCCGGCTTATACAAAAAGCGGTCGTGCCGCTGGGTGAAGGCCTGAAACTCCTCTAAGGTCATGTCCTCGGCAAAGAGCTGCTCGCGACCCATCAACTCTTTGAACATGTCATACTGTACGGTTTTTTTCGTAAACTCCTTGCCCCGGGAAAAGGGATCTATGGCATAAGCAAAATCCGTTTGCCCCGAGCGAACAATATATTTCTGACGCTCTGCCCGGCTCTTTTTATAAAGCGACAGTTCAAAATAGTCAACCATGCTGACATGTTCCCGGAACGCCATGCTGGCAAACTTCAGGCCATGATAAAGCACGCTAAAAATCCCGCCGCCGGAAACCATTTTCACAAATCCGGCAAACTCTTTCATCTTTTGAATCATGTTTTAAACTCTCCCCTTCTCTTGTTACACACACACAATTTTGCTTCCGGAAGCATATTCCGCATTTCCGAACGCGCCCCCAAAACCACATCGGCATATGGAAAAACTGTCAACCGAGGGGGCAGACAGTTTTTTGTATTTTTGAAATTACTTGGTGCCGAAGATA
>JAZNGR010000095.1:0-2012 GCA_045576575.1 Eubacteriales bacterium | reverse complement strand
TTCCCGAATATATACAAACAAAAAAGGGTATAGGATACTTTTTCGCAAAGCCGGAATAATCCTTACAGGAGAATGCAATGTTCAAAAAGCTGCAATTCAAAATAGTCCAGCGCAAGCTGACGAAGCTGGGCGGGAGAAAGCTCCTCGGAGGCAATGGGAAGCTGATTCAGCTGCTCGGCCGATAGCTTTTGCGGGTCAGTGGGATAAAGCTCCAAAAAGCGGGTGAATTCCTCCTCTTTCTCTTCCTCGCTTTTTTTCTCGGGCAAGGTTTCTTCCGTGGTCTCGGAGGGAAGGGAGGCACAGCCCGAAAGGACGGGCAGACAAATGGCAAGGGCCAAAAGAAGGGCAAGAAGTTTTTTCATATCAGTTTCTCTCCTATTTATAAAATATGGGGATTTGCCAATAAGCGCAGTAAGAATTCGGCTCCACGGTCGGCGGCCTTTTGGGCAAAGAGAGGATAGTCCATTTCGTTTTTACCCGAATAGGAATCGGAAATGGAGCGAATGACACAGAAGGGCACCTTGTTTGCCAGCGCCACCTGCGCAATGGCCGCACCCTCCATTTCACAGGCAATGGGTGCAAAGCTCTCTCGGATCCTTTCCTTTTGCTCCTTTCTTGCAATGAACTGATCCCCCGAGGCAATGGTGCCCGACAGAGCGGGGATCCCCGCTCGCTTTGCCTCGGCCAAAACCGTTTGCCAAAGGGCTTCTTCGGCAGGGAGCCTTACCAGCCCCAGCCCCGAAATGAGCCCAACGGGGTCCCCCAAGGGGGAGGTGTCCATATCGTGCTGAACCAGATCCTCGGAAACCGCAAGGGATAAAATATCCAGCTCATCCGTCAAGGATCCCGCCACGCCCGAATTGAGAATGGCCTCGGGCTCATAGCGGAGGATCAGGGTTTGGGCACACATGGCGGCAAACACCTTGCCAATGCCGCAAAGGGCCAGGATCACCTGACGGCTTCCCACATTCCCGATCCAAAAGCGAAGGGTGCCTACCTTTTCCTCTCGGATGTTTTCCATCTTTTCACGGATCCTCGCCGCTTCCTTTTCCATGGCGCAGATCACGCCGATTTTTTCATACCTCATACTGAAAATCAATCTTCCTTTTCATGAGTTCATTTAAGTATCTTCTACATTCCGCCTTGCCCTTTTCCATGGAAAGGTTTCGGTAGTTCCCGCATTCGACCTCACTTCCTCCCGGCATGGGGCCGTCATAGAGAAGGATCTCTTGCAGAGCACGGAAAATCTCTTTCTTGACCTCCTCCTTTGCCAGATCCCGACAAATGAGGTAAAAGCCCGTTTGACAGCCCATAGGCCCAAAATACAGGATCTTGTCGGCGTGGGGGCCGTTCCGCAGGAAGGTGGCCATCAAATGCTCCACGGAGTGGAGGGTGGCATTGTCCAAAAGATCCCCCGTGTTGGGCTTGCGACAGCGCAGATCGTAGGTGACGGCGTCCCCGTCGGTACGGGAAATGTAAAGCCCGGGGAGAAGCTTGGTGTGATCCACGGTAAAGCTTTCAATTTTTTTCATTTTGGATTCCTTTCTCCAAAAAGGGTTCTACGGTAAAGTTCTCGCCAAAGGCCGTTTTCAGGGCAGAAACAAAGTCCTCATGAAGAGGGGCGGTAATGGAAAGCTTCTTTCCCGAAACAGGGTGGGGAAAGGTCAGGCGCAGACAGTGAAGAGCCTGCCGCCCGATGATCTCGCTCTCCTTGCCGTATAGCGTGTCTCCCGCAAGGGGAAAGCCCAAGGCGGAAAAGTGAGCCCGCAGCTGATGGGTGCGACCCGTAATGGGGGAGGCCAAAAACAGGTGATAGGGGCCCTGGGAGACAAGGTGGCGAAAGCGGGTCAGGCTTCTTTGGCTTTCGGGGGTGTTCTCGTCCTCCTCAAAGCACACTCGCTTGATGTAGCTTTCCTCATCCCGCTTGATGGCAAGGGAAATTTCTCCCTTCTCGGGGGGCGTTTTTTCGCCCTGGCAAAGCAAAAGGTATTCCTTTCGGATCCCGTGGTTTT
>JAZNGR010000094.1:0-2083 GCA_045576575.1 Eubacteriales bacterium | reverse complement strand
CCATGACCGCCTCCGTGCTTCAGGCCGCGGGGTATCGCACCGGTCTTTTTACCTCCCCGGACCTCTGCGGCATGGAAGAGCGCATCCGCATCAACGGAGTTAACATAACATTATCTGATTTTCAATCCGTCACCGCCCGGGTAAAGGCCGCATGCGAGGGGTTGGACGAGCCCTCCTATTTCGAAAAAATCACCGCCGCCGCCTTTTTGTATTTTGCCGAACAGCACTGCGACTATGTAGTTCTGGAAACCGGCCTCGGCGGCCGGCTGGATGCCACAAACATCCTGCAAAACCCGGTATGCTCCGTAATTATGCCCATTGGCTTTGACCATATGGGTGTTCTTGGAGACGACCTCTCCTCCATCGCCCGGGAAAAGGCCGGCATTATAAAACCCGGCATTCCTGTGGTCTGCGCCCCTCAGAGCAAAGAGGCCGAAACCATTCTCTCACAGACCGCAAAAGAACGGAACTGCCCGTTTTATATGGTTGACATAAATAATTTAACTTCTCTCTCCCATTCCCCCGCTGGTCAGGTGTTTTCTTACAAAGATATGACCAACATTGAGATTCATCTTCTTGGGGCTCATCAGGTGCAAAACGCCTGCGCTGTCATTGAAACCGCCCGCATACTGGGCATAGAGGAGGCCGCTGTTCGCGAAGGACTGAAGTCTGCATACTGGCCCTGCCGCTTTGAATTCATCCCCGGGAAACCGCCATTTTTACTGGACGGCGCCCACAATGCCCACGGAGCAACCGCCCTTTCTGCCGGACTCAGGGACTATTTCCCCGGACAGAAATTCACCATGGTCATGGGTGTCATGGCCGACAAGGATTATACGGACATTCTGGCATTGATGGAGCCTCTGGCCGCTCGCTTTATCTGCCTTGCTCCGGACAGCCCCCGGGCCATGCCCCCGGAAGAGCTTGCTGCGCTCATACAGAATGTCCCCGCCGAAACCGCCGATTCCATAGAGGAAGCCATTGCCAAAGCCCGTGCATACGGCGATCCCGTCTGCGCTTTCGGCTCTCTGTATTACATCGGTACTGTGAGGAATCTTGTCCGATGAACACCCTTCCGAAGCTGAATGCCCATCAGCTCAAACTCATCGCCCTCATATGCATGACACTGGATCACCTTGCCTCTTTTGGCTTTGAAATTCCCTTGTTTGGCGCGTTATATACCCCTCTGCGCATCGCGGGTCGCATTGCAGCGCCGCTGTTTCTCTTTCTTCTTTTGCAGAGCGCCCGGCACACACAAAGCCGCAAACGGTTTCTTCTCCGACTGTATCTTGCCGGGGTATGTGTTGGTCTTTTTACGACAGCAACAAACTTTTTTCTGGGCGAGACCATAGGCTATTCCACCCCGGGAAACATTATCTTCACCTTCTTTTTTACCGTTCTCTATATCCATCTGGGTGAGAGGATTTTGAATGCCGTCCGAAGCCGCAAATGGAAAGCTTTGCTTCTTCCACTGCTGTTTCTGGCCCTCTCGCTTCTTCCCAATCTCCTGTATTTCCGGCTGACACTCCCGGGCGATACTCCGATCCGCTATCAAATGCTGATAAACGGACTGCGGGACAGTTTTCTTCCCGCCACCCGTTGGGGAACCGTTCTGGACTACGGCCTTCCCTTTGTTGTGCTGGGTGTGATCATGTATTTTTTTCAGACACCGAAGCGGCAGATTTGGGTGTTTGCGGCCTTCTGTGTTTTATGTCTTGCGGGGACAGGCCTTCGCATCCTCTTTCCCGCCGTGGACACAATCCCTTTCGCCGCCATTTATTTCAACCCCCTTCAGTTCTGGATGGTGTTAACCATTCCTCTTATGTGTCAGTATAACGACCAGCCGGGAAAAAGCCTCAAGGGCTTTTTCTATGCCTATTATCCTCTTCACCGATATATTATTTTTATAATTGCATCATTTTTCCACTAACAATTGCCACCACCGTCTGTTGTGTGGTATTTTGAATGTATTAACAACCTCGAGGTAACCGCCATGGAATTTGCCGAACACACCTTAAAAGACTTCACCGCCCTTCTGGGCTCCAAAGCCGCCGCTCCCGGCGGCGGGGGCGCATCCGCTCTG
>JAZNGR010000093.1:0-5991 GCA_045576575.1 Eubacteriales bacterium | reverse complement strand
CAGCTTGATGGCGGCGGCCACATTGGTACCGCTACTGATGCCGCACATAATGCCCTCTTTGGCCGCAAGATCCTTGGAGGTCTGCAGGGCTTCTTCGTCTTTAATGATGCAAACATCATTGAAGATCTCTTGATTTAAAATAGCGGGGATCACCCCATCGCCGATGCCCATCTGAATATGGGTACCGATGGAGCCGCCGGAAAGAATGGCGGCATTTTCGGGCTCCACCGCCCAGATGGTCATCTCGGGGTTAGCAGCCTTCAGCGCCTCGCCGATCCCGGTGATGGTACCGCCGGTACCGATACCGGAACAGAAGCCATGGATGGGGCCCCCCACCTGCTCTAAGATCTCCACACCGGTACGCTCCCGCTGGATCTGGGTATTGGCGGGGTTTTCAAACTGCTGGGGAACAAAGACTTTCGGATCCTCTTCCTTCATACGAAGGGCGATCTCCAGGCACTCCTCGATGCAGGCACCGATATTGCCGGCATCGTGCACCAGGATCACCTGGGCGCCGTAATGCTCCACCAGCTTCCGCCGCTCCTCGCTGACAGAATCGGGCATAATGATCTTCACCTGATAGCCGCGCACAGCGCCCACCAAGGCAAGGCCGATGCCCTGATTTCCGCTGGTAGGCTCCACGATGATGGACTCGGGCGTCAACAGCCCCTTTTCCTCGGCATCCCGCACCATATTATAAGCAGTACGGGTCTTGATGGAGCCGCCCACATTGAGCCCTTCAAACTTCACCAAGATCTCCGCGCCCTCGGGGTCGCCCATATGCTGCAAACGGATGATAGGGGTATTGCCCATGGCATCCAAAATGGAATTACAAATCATAGAATAAACCTTTCATTTATCGAAATCTTTATCATTCTATCATATTCCATCGGTTTTTGCAATGACAATATTCTCAAAAATGCAGAATACGGATCAGCAGAAGCCAGGACAGACCGTAATAGGTGACCACAGCCACCAGATCGTTGATGGTAGTGATCAACGGGCCCGATGCCACCGCGGGGTCTACCCCGCATTTTTTGAAGAGCAGGGGCACGACCGTTCCCGAGATACCGGAAAGCGTAACGGCGATCAGCAGAGCGATGCCGGTACAAAAGGACACCGAGAAGGAAAAGACCGTCGGTTGCCCTTTGACAAAGGCCAGATAGGAGCCGATCAACAAAAAGGACAACGCACCCAAAATCAGGCCGTTGACACATCCCACCCGAGCTTCCTTGCCGATAAGATAAAACTTTTGCTTTCGATCCACCTGCTCATCCATCAAAACGCGGATGGTGACCGCCAAGGATTGGGTACCCACATTACCGGCCATCCCCAGCACCAGGGATTGGAAGCTGACAATAACAGCCAGATGCGCCACCACCTGCTCAAACATTCCCACAACGCCCGACACCATAAGCGCCAACCCCAGCAATACCATCAGCCAGGGCAAGCGCTTGCCGACGCTTCTTTTCAGAGGTTCCTGCAGATCCTCCTCTGCTGAAAGACCTGCCAATTTGGCATAGTCTTCACTCAAGGCATCGCCCACCAATTCGGTTAAAATCTGGGAGGTCAGCACCCCGCAAAACCGATTATCGGAATCCAAAACGGGAATGGAATCCTCGGAATAATCCCGCAACCGCTCAATGCAATCCTCGATCAGTTCATTGACATAGACATAGGGATAAGAGGTCATGGTAATACTCTCAATGGGGGTATTCTCCCGCGCGATCACCAGATCCTTCAGATCAATGGCGCCCACCAGCGCCCGCTCCTCATCCAGCACATAGAGGGTGGAAATATTATCATTCTCCGCCGCCTGCTTTACCAGCTCCCGCATGGCCTCCCGCACTCCGCAGCCTGCGGGGATGGCGATATAATTGGTCGTCATGGCGCTACCGATCTCATCCTCATCAAAGGAGCTCAACAGGGTAATTTCCCGACGCAGCTGCGGCTCTAAAAGCTCGGTCAGCGAAGATCGCTCCGCCTTTCCCATTCGGCGCAGAGCATCCACTGCCGCCGCGATCTCCATTTGAGAGACCACATCCACCTTCTTTCGCATGCTCAACTCCGAAAGAAAAAGGGCTGTCTGCTCGGTATATTCTAAAATACTTGCCAAAGTCTCCGCTTCCATACAGCGATACAGCCGCAGACGATCCTTGGGTTCCAGATCCTCCATAGCGGCGGCAATATCCTTTTCGTGGTAGGTAAGAAGCCTCTCCTGCATATGCTTTGGGGTCAGGTTGCTCCGCAGAATCCCGATGATCTCGGTCTTATAGTCGGGATGCTGCGCCAAACCGTTGGGTTCATTTTGCAGATCATTGTTTATACTCATTGTCTTGCATCTCCTTTACTCGGCAAAGGCATGTATAAAAGAGTATAAAAATACCACTGCCCTTTTATACGCCTTTTCTTAAAATCATTCAGCTGCAAAAACGGACAATGGTTTCATCTATTGGCAATAGAAAAGTCAGCGCACAGACACAGCAGCGCCGAACGCACTTTGGCAATATATGAAGCCCTTGCCCAAACTTCGACCACAACTACTGTCCATACTCTCACCTCTCCTTTAAACAACTGACTTTATTATACCATATTTCTTTGACATTTCAATAAAAAATAAATGCGCAGCCAAGGGCAGTGCGCATCATTTTTTAAGTTTCATGCAAGGTTTCGATGATCTGCGCCCAGACCGCCTCATCCTGCTCGGTCATCCGATACCAATCAAATTGATTTTTGAAGGCATCCTTTTGGGCTTGGGTCTTTAATTTTTTGACAGTCTTTTTATAGATGGCAAAAAATTCATCCTTATACTTTACCGCATCGGCGGTATAGTTGGGGTTATGGTTCTTGCCGTTTACCTTTAAAAAGCGAATATTTTCGCGATCAGCCAATTCTTTTTGCAATACATCGAAATGCATGGCGCATTTCACCGTTGCATCATCCTCGGAATGGATCAGCAATACCTTGGCATCGGTCTTTTTTAAAGACTCCGCCCCATGGCAGGCGGCATAGACCGGCTCTTTGGCCAGAACCTCCCGATAAACACCTTTACAAAAGCGGCCAAAAAATTGCTTCAGCACCTGCTCCACCGAGAGAAAGCCCGCCATGGCCACAAGATGCTTTACATCGGGATGAAAGGCGCCGATATTCATAGTGGAAAAGCCGCCCCAGCTATGCCCCACCACCGAAAAGCCGCAATCGGGAAAGGCCTTTTTCAAGGCGGAAAGGCAGTCATTGAGATCCTTCAAGGATTGAGGGAAGCCGCCGGTGGAGGCGCCGCCCGATTCCATACAGCCGGTATGGTCATAGGAAAAGACCCAAAAGCCTTCTCTTGCCAACCGCTGGATCTCCCGCAGATAACTGCGGTGGCCGCCGCCCATGCCATGCTCAAAAACAACAATATGTTCTTTCGAGCAGGGCTCATAACAATAGAAATAGCCCTGCAGGATATGCCCATCGGAAGAGGAGAAGGCAAAAGGCTCCTGCCGAAGGCCTTCAAAATCCGCGGCGGAAAAATAATAGATAGCACCATTATCATCTGCGCGGGCGCAGACGGCTTTTTGATAAATTTTAGAAAATAAACTCATTGGCTTCAACCGTTTCTTTTAAAATAGAGATATTCTTTGACCGATCTGCTGAAAAACAGCAGGCCTGCCACTGCGGCATTAATGGCAATAAAGAGGATCCAGCCGCCGAAAAACAAGATCTGCTGCCATAAAAGGGCTTCGCTTGCATCAAAGACCACCATAACAGCCGCCAGCCCCAAAATGATATTAAAGGAGGCGATGGTGGCATACAGGTTTTTCACCCAATTATACCCGCCCAAAAGGCAGATGGCCAAAACGATGCTGATGATCCCGAGGATCAACTGCTGAAGATTGAAATTCGCAACTGTTGAAAAAACCGCGCAAAGGATCTCCGCCGCCGCAATGGAGCAAACGATGATCTTCCCCCGCTTTAATTCTTTCTCTTGCATCTTCATCACCTCTATTTTTAATTATAACGGAAAGGGCTTCTGTTTGCAAGAAAAAACCGCGAAGCAAATGCTTCGCGGTTTTAATATTAGGATACATAGTTATCAAAATAGCCCTGTACCAGTACTACGGGAGTACCCTTATCGCCGGAGCCGCTGGTCAGATCGCAGAGAGAGCCGATCAGGTCGGTCAGCTGACGGGGGGTGGTACCCTGAGAGGCCATATTGCCCACCAGATTGCCATCTTTGGCGCGAATGCTATCGGAGATCGCCTTCTTCAGCTCTTCACCGGAGAGGTCGCTGAAATCGTTATCAGCCAGGTACTTCAGCTTCAATTCGTTGGGAGTACCGATCAGACCGTCGGTAAAAGCGGGGGAAACAACGGGATCGGCCAATTCCCAGATCTTACCCTGGGGATCCTTAAAAGCACCGTCGCCATACACCATCACTTCCACATGCTTACCGGTGGCCTTCAGAATCTTGGCCTGGATATCCAGCACCAGATCCTTACACTCACGGGGGAAGAGCTTGATCTTATCTTCAGTAGATTTATTGGAACCCAAGAGGCCGTATCTGGCGTTATAACCGCTACCGTCGATGGATTCGGTCATCAGATCGTCCAGACTGCAGACTACCTTGGCGCCATTTTCCAGCAGAATCCGCTTGGTACGAGCGCGGGTATGAATATCGCAGTTGATAATATGATCGGCATAATCGAGGATAGCCTTTGCCTGATTGGCAAAAACAAATTCTACCTCGGCGCCGCAGGAGCGCACCAGATCGCCATAATACTCTACATAGTCCACACCGGTGAACTCATGCTTATTATAGCCAAACAGTTCGCGATACTTCTCCAAAGAGAGCACATCACTATAGGGATTGACTCCCGCTTCATCAATCTGATCCATGGTGATCAGCGCGTTGCCCACCTCATCGGAGGGATAGCTGAGCATCAGAACCACTTTTTTTACACCCATGGCGATACCGCGCAAGCAGATCGCAAAACGGTTACGGGAAAGGATGGGGAAAATCACACCCACAGTATCCCCGCCCAATTTTGCTTTGACATCGGCGGCAATGGCCTCGACACCGGCATAATTGCCTTGAGCGCGGGCGACAATAGATTCGGTTAAGGCGATAACATCACGGTCACGCAGGGCAAACCCTTCTGCATCAGCAGCTTCGAGCACACTCTTTGTAACAAGTTCGGCGAGGTCATCACCCTCGCGGATAATGGGGCAACGAATACCCCGGGATACGGTTCCGACTTTGCGTTCCAATTGTATCATCCTTTCATCATAAACAAGCCGGGAAACAAATGTTCCCATTTTTTAACGTAAATAGTATATACTATTCCACATCAATTTTCAAGAAAAATTTTTATAAAATCAATATTGATATTTTCTCTGTTTCAGCGCTAAAAATACAACACCCACTGCAACTGCCATTACCTCGGCCACCACAACAGAGAACCAAATGCCGTCGATCCCCCAGAGCAGAGGCAGTAAAAGCACCGCCGCGATCTGAAAGACCAGGGTTCTTAAAAAGGAGATCAACGCGGAAGTAAGCCCATCATTAAGAGCGGTAAAAAAGCCGGAACTGAAGATGGCAAAGCCTGCAAACAGGAAGGAGAAGGAAAAGATCCTGAAGCCTTCCTCGGTCAGTTTATAAAGGGCGGGATCATAGCCCACAAACAAGCGGGAAAGCGGCGCCGCCAAGGCGAGAGCCGCGCCCAGCATCAATACCGAAAAGACACCGATGATCCGAAGGCTCCGATGCAAAAGGCCATGAAGCTCCTCATGGTTTCGGGCGCCGAAATGATAGCCGATGATCGGCGCAGAGCCGATGGAATAGCCGATGAAGGCAGCAATGAAGATCATATTGACATACATCATCACCCCATAGGCGGCAACACCGTTTTCCCCTGCGTACTCCAGCAATTGAATATTATAGAGCATTCCCACCAGCGACATGGAGATATTGCTCATCAGCTCCGAGGAACCGTTGGTACATGCCTT
>JAZNGR010000092.1:0-1947 GCA_045576575.1 Eubacteriales bacterium | reverse complement strand
TTGGGATCCTTCTCGGGCTTGGAAAGGTTGATGGTGATATCCAACTTCCCATAAACAGTATCGGTCACCCATTTTTGATCCTTTTCCACCCGATAACGGCGGATATAATCGGTATTCTGGGAGAAATCATAGAAAAAGTCCGTCGCCTTTTTGGGATCCTCTTCATAAAGCGCCCAGAAGCGGTCTGCCACCCAAGAGGGGCGGGGAGTCAAAAGACCCATAATGCGGGTATCAAAAAGATCCCGATAGGTAACGGTATTATCGGGCATCAGGCCCTTTTCTGCCGCGTGATCCAAAAGCGCCTTTAAGATCTCCTCCAAGGAGGCCTCGGCTGGCTCTGCTTCCTCTGCATCATAGCCTTCCAGCTGCAGAAGATCCAGCAGTTGGTTGCGCACATAAATCACATCTCTTTGATCGACCAGACCCTTTTCAACGCCATAGCCGAGCAATGCTTCTACATATTTTTTCATTGCAGATCATCCCCTTTGGTATTTTACCTGGATATTTTATCACATATCAGCAAAAAATGGAACTTCTTTTTTAAAAAATCTTTACTTTACGGGGCGGATTTGATAAAATGAACGGTGAGGTGATAAATCATGAATTTTCCTGCATTTGCAAAAAAACTGTATCCCGAAAATCAATGGGAGCAGCAAGAGCAGCGTTATCATAAAGCCGCCGAGCGTTTTGAGGCACTTTTCGGTTATTCCCACGAAATGATCTTCTCGGCGCCCGGGCGCAGTGAGATCTGCGGCAACCATACCGACCACAATATGGGCAAGGCGGTAGGCGCTTCGGTGGATTTAGATATCTTGGCATTTGTGAAGCCCCGCGCCGATCAGAAGGTCACCATTCTGGCAGACGGTTTTTCGCCGGTGGAGGTAGACCTTGCCGATCTCACTATGAAAGAAGATGAAAAGGGCGATTCCGCAGGCTTGGTGCGGGGCGTTGCCGCCAAGATGAAGGAATTCGGCTATGAGGTGGGCGGCTTTGATGCCTATACCACCAGCAATGTATTCAAGGGCTCCGGCCTCTCCTCCTCTGCCGCTTTTGAGGTGGTGACCGTTGCCATTCTGGATCATCTCTATAATGAAGGCAAGATGCCCCCCAAGGAGATGGCTATCATCTCTCAATTTGCCGAGAATGTTTATTTCGGCAAGGCCAGCGGTCTTCTGGATCAGCTTTCCTGCGCCTATGGCGGGATGATCGCCATTGACTTTGAGGATCCCAAGGATCCCATTGTGCGCCCCATCAACTTCGATTTTGCCACCACCGGCCATTGCATGGTCATTACCGATGTTCATAGCGATCATGCCGATCTGACCGATGATTATGTTGCTATCAAATCCGAAATGCAGGCAGTTGCCCAATCTTTTGGCAAGGAATACCTGCGAGAAGTGGACGAAGTAGCCTTCGAGGCTAAACTGCCCGAGTTGCACTCCTCCCTTTCCGAGCGCGCTTTGATTCGCGCTTACCACTATTTTGAAGAGAATAAACGGGTGGATGCCCTTCACGATGCTCTGCAGGGCAAGGATTTTGAGCTCTTTAAGCAGATCGTTGTCGCTTCGGGGAATTCCTCCTATATGTATCTGCAAAATATCTATTCCGATAAAAAGCCCACCGCGCAGGCCATCAGCTTAGCACTCTGCGTCACCCAAAAGATGCTGGCGGGCAAAGGCGCATGGCGCGTTCATGGCGGCGGCTTCGGCGGAACCATTCAGGCTTATGTGCCGATGGAGGATGCCGAGGGCTATGTTGCCGAAATGAACCGCATCTTCGGAGAAGGCAGCAGTTGCGTTTTGCAGATCAGACCCTATGGCCCGGTAAAAGTTCAGTAATACAAGAAAAGAGGCTGTAAATAATCATTGATTTTTTACAGCCTCTTTTTTGGGGGTCGAAAAAATTGTTTGAAACCTTCAAACCGAGCCGCCGCCTTTGGCGGCGGGT
>JAZNGR010000091.1:0-1807 GCA_045576575.1 Eubacteriales bacterium | reverse complement strand
ATGCCCACGGAGCTGGCAAAGGACTGGATGATGCCGATCATGGCAGAGGAGCTCTGGATAATGCAGGTGAAGCCAAGACCGCAGAGATAGCCGAGGAGATAGCGGCCCTCCAGTGTGGTGAGCATGGCGCCCATGCTGGAGGCCATGGAACTGACGGAATCCTTCATGAAAATAAGACCCATAAAAAGGATGCCGAAGCCCATGGCGATGGTGCCGGCGTTTTTGGAGGAACCTTTCTTCAGGAACATGATGCATACGATGCCGATAATCAGGGCGATGGGGGCCAGATTGTTGGCGCTGAAGAGGTTCAAAATGCTGCCGGAGCCTGCGTCAAGATCCATAAGACGGATGATCTGTGCGGTGATGGCGGTACCCACGTTTGCGCCGAGAATAATGCCAATGGACTGACGGAAGGTGAGAAAGCCGGCGCCCACAAGGCCTACGGTGATGACAATGGTGGCGTGAGAACTCTGAATAACGCAAGTTACCAGTGTGCCCAGCAGAAAACCCATGACTGGTTTGTTGGTGACTTTGGCCAGGGCTGCCTGCATGGCGCCGCCGGAACAGCTTTTGAGACCGTCTCCCATGATGCGCATGCCGTACAGGAACATGGCTAGGCCGCCAAGAAGGGCAATGATCTTGTAGAATATATCCATGGCGCTTTACTCCTGCATTCAAATTCTCCGAAATGACAAACATAAGTATTTCTTACACTCTTTTTATAATAACTTGAAACGGCCGGATGTTCAAGATAAATGTTTTGAAATTCACAGGGTTAATTCTTCCTGAGCACAGAAAAATGAGTCGCAGAGAGAGTTCGTCAAAATCACCAAACGGAATGGTATCAGGCTGTGTAAAATTTTGTCCGGAGTAGGGGAATACAGAATTGACTTTATATTTTTTTATCTGTTATAATCTTATATGTAAAGTGAAAAGCGAATTGGTAACTGACGGTACGCGAGGAACGCGAGGGAGCCAATATCGCCAATTATGCCGACCGTCTGGGCAGCTCTATTCTCAAAATCAGGATAGGACTGCCCTTTTTGTATAGCAAAGGAGATCAGCAATGAAAAAAGTAGCCATTATCATGGGAAGTGACAGCGATCTGCCGGTGGTGGAGAAGGCCGCCGCCACTCTCAAGGAGTATGAGGTTCCCTTTGAGGTACACATTTTCTCTGCCCACCGCACTCCGGAGCAGGCGCGCGCCTTTGCTCTGGATGCCCGGAAAAATGACTTTGGTGTGATCATCGCGGCTGCCGGCAAGGCTGCCCATCTTGCGGGCGCTCTTGCGGCCAATACCACTCTGCCTGTCATTGGCATCCCTCTTAAATCTTCTGTTCTTGACGGTGTTGACGCCCTCCTGTCCACGGTGCAGATGCCCTCCGGCATCCCTGTTGCAACCGTGGCCATTGATGGCGCGGTCAACGCCGCTTTGCTTTCTGTCCAGATCCTCGGCGTGAGCGATCCCGAATGCGCAGAGAAGCTGGAGAAGGCCCGCCGTGCCGAAACCGAAAAGGTTCTGGCAAAAAACGCTGCGGTGGAAGCCCGCTTTAACGGTTGAATTAAAATATCTTAAAAATATTTGGAGGCAAGAACATGGAACTCGTATACACCGGAAAGACAAAAAACGTATATGCCCTGGAAAACGGAAACTATCTGCTTAAATTCAAGGATGACTGCACCGGTAAGGACGGTGTGTTCGATCCCGGTGAAAACTCTGTCGGCCTGACCATTGAGGGCGTAGGTGATGTAAATCTGCGCATGAGCATTTACTTCTTTGAGAAGATCAATGCCGCCGGCATCAAGA
>JAZNGR010000090.1:0-4918 GCA_045576575.1 Eubacteriales bacterium | reverse complement strand
GCCGTACAATTCGAAATCTGAACATCAAAGGCGGACGCCGATTCTGGCTCATCGGCCAAGGCGTGGCCATTATGGCGAATGTCAAACGCCCGGAGACATTTTTCCGCTATGCAATTCACGAATTTTACATCCGTTGGGGCTGGGCTATGCTCATGCCCTTTTGATTCAAACCCACGGGCCCCATTGTATGCGTAACAATTCGATACCACGACATGTTTTGTCCCATCGTCAACCTCGAAACAATTGGAGTTATTCACATCGTTACCCTCGAAATGCAATCCGCTTGGGGAATACGAATGACAATTGGTGATCCATATATAATTACTAAAATGGGTTGTGAAATTATCGTCACCGGCTCCAGTGGCCTCGCATTCATCAATCCATACATAATTACACCCATCATTCTCGTATTTGGTTGGGGGCTCCTCATGGTGATAAATGGATGCCGAAACATCGAAACAATGGCGGCGGGCATTAATGGATTTAACCCTCTTTATCCATAAATGATCGGTATTCACGAAAAGGACATTACAGGCGTTTGGCTGTCCCTCTATATCATCCATGCCGTTTTTTCTTGATCGGTTCCAATCTACCGTAAAGTCACTAAGGATAATGTTTTTATTTCCGCCTGACCAACCCATATTTGTAATGACGTTGGCCGTTGCTGGGGCGTTGTCGGTTAATTTAATAGTTGTAATGTCTTTCCCGGCTCCAATTAGGCGGGTATTGGATGGAACTTTGATACCCGAAACCCGATAAGTCCCAGCTGGGATAAAAACTGTTTTCCCGCCGCTCCCCATGGCCTCCCTAAAGGCTTGGGAATCGTCCGCCGTTCCATTCCCTGCCGCTCCAAACATTTTCACGGATACGGTTGGGAGGTTTTTGAATGCCTCATCAATAATATTGAAGTTACTGGCCAATGTTTCATCAATCGGAATTTTATCCATTCGACTAGGCAAATATAAACTCAAAGTTTCTGTTTCCGCCATTACCCTAAATCACTCCAATCTAATTTCCCGAAATCTTCCCAAGTCATATAGGCGGCCCGCTCGTATGCGTATTCTTTCACACGGAAACGGGCCGTTCTTTTGATTGTGTTAAATGCCGAAAAACTAACCTCGCCGCTCACAACGTTGGTAATTTCGGCTATTTTTTCCTCATTCTTATTTAATAAGTCGTATCTGAATTTAACCGTTCGGCTACCCTCGGCCATATGGAGGGCCTTGAATACCTCATCATGACTATATTTTTCCGTTGATAAATCTCTCATTCTAATCCCTCCACGAAATCAACCCGGTTAGTCGTGAAACTCACCGTATATCCATGAGGCATTTTGTCCGTGACGTCCAGGGAATCAATTGTCACAAACTCACGGCGTCCCCTTCCATCCCTATAAAGCAGGGTTTCTCGGGCCTCTAATAAGTCGTAAAGGATTTCTAAACTCTCCTTATCCCTCAAATCAAAAGATAAATCTATGTCCGAATTCATAAGGACGCCAAATTCCGCAACCGGATAAGCCCGTCCATTGAAATTCATCATGGTACGGGAGACGGATTTGTTAAGGCTCCGGCTCGGATTGTAAAGGAGATTTACCCGCCTGTCTGGATCGCTTACTAACATTAAAATGGTTTTGTTAAAATCAACCGTGGCCAAAGCTGGCACCGAATCCATGAAAGCCCCATTCACTCCCCAAGCTCTTACCATATATTCATAAATAACGCCGGTTCCTGGTGTAAAGTCGATCCAATAATCATCGGGCTCGATGTAAGCATTAATTTTTATATAATCCTCACCCGATCCATAAATCCGCCTATATATTTCATTGTGTATCGTCTCGGGCGTCTCTCCCTCTTGTGGAGGATTCACGATGGCTATTTCTATGGCCGCTTCTTCCGGATGGACGATTAAATCTATTTCCGGCTGATTTGGAGGCGTGAATGAGGTATGGACGTTCTTTTCATCCCATGCACTCCATAAGCCCGATTCCGAGCGAACCCGGAGCCTTACAATATAATCCGTGTTATTGGCCAATGGCTCCCCAACCGTGTATCCCTTAACCTCGGAATTATCATCTATGCTCCAAATGACATTCCCGCCGGATAGGATTTCTAATTGGAAATGATCTTGGCTCACGGAACTCCAATTAATTGTCGGTTTTGGCTCGGAAATACTCTCGTTTTGTCCTGGCCAAAGGATTGTCGGGGCGTCCGTTGCCTCGGCGGCATAAAAAATAACCGTGGATGAAAAAGGCGATACTAGCCCGCCCTGATCCATGGTTGCGACTTGCCATTCTATCTCACCAACCGGGAAGGTATTCGCCGGGGCGATGTAATAAGAATTTACCGTCTCCCTTGTCACTGTTTCCCATGCGGCTGTCCCTTTCTCCCGCCATCGCAAAATAAAGGCACTTTGTCCGTCCTGGTCGTTATGTTGCCAAGAGAATGTTATGTCCTGGGTTCGGTCGTGATAATCCCCGCCCCTTGGTGACATGCTAGAGGGCACTGCTGGGGCTTTGTTATGGTTTATGGTGAATACCTCGGATTCTACCCAATCTCCGTATAATTCCCCATCATAGGCCCTCACACGAACCTTGGCGGCGGACGTTTCTTTATAATTGATAAACTCAACATTCCTGTTTATTTCGCCTTCATTTGTTAGGCTCAAGTAATTCCAAGAGCCATCATAAACGGCCCATTGATACCTTAAAGTGGAGGCCGATTGTTCCGAATCCTTGGCCGGGGTTCCTTTTAATGTTGTTTTTTCGTTTATCGTCACGCCGCTTTTTGGATAGGTTATGCTTGGTTTACCTGGCTTGGTATTCCATAGCCCTTGAACCTCTAGGGTGATATGTGTAGAGGAATTGGTATACCCGCTGGCCTGTCCATGGTTCATATTTTCCGCCGCAAATAATACGATTCCCTGGAATCCACTATCCAGGGCTTGCCGGAATGTCTTAACTCCAGGATAACCCGGCAATTCCTTGGGGAAATTCGTTATATCAATCGAATGGGTTCTATTCCCGAGAGCGAATCTTAATCCAGTATCACGAAAGCCTGGTTTTTCGCTTGCCTTGGTATTCCTGGTTTGTTTGTGGAGCCCTATATCAAATTGGCCGGCACTTGTTACGTTAATCCGGAGAAAGATTTTGCATGGCTCTTTTGAGGTTTCTATCGCCTCCGCTATTTGGGCCGCATTAAAACCGACATAGGAATGGAAATCCCCGTCCCCTGCCGTCATTAGGGGGGTACTTGTCAAAACATAATTCAAATAATAATCATTCATGTTTGCCCTGTATACCCCGGCCCATCTAGCCCTAAAAAACCGGCTTGCCATCTTATCACCTCCTATTTACTCCTAACTACTTGCGTAACCCCGTTAATGACTTTAATTAATTTTTGAACCTCGTTAATTTCATCGGCCCTAACATTCCAGTAATGGTTATGGATTTCACCACCAAGGTTTCCGCCCATCATATTGGATAGGTTTTGGGCCACGGCCAAGGCATATGGCCGCATGTTTTTACCGATGAGAGGTAAAGCCATTTCCGGGCCTCCCTCGCCAAATAGGCCCAATTCCGGGCCATGCAAGAAGAATCCGCCTTTTGCGTATTTCTTCCCGCCGGATGGGCCCCAACCGCTCCGGCCATATGGCAAATCTCGCCTCCAGTTTCGGTTGTTGAAAAAGGCCATTAATTGGTGCATACCGTTATAAATATTTCCAAAGCCTTTCACCATATAAGAACTGAACGTTTGCGGGATATATTGAAGTAATCCACGGGCAGGGTTTCCGGCCAATGTGTTTTTATCCACGACTAATGGGCTTTGAACTATTTTTTGATTACCGCCGGATTCCCTTTGAATCTGGGCAACGATTCCATTTAGTTCCCTTGAGGTTAGAACCTCGCCCATTCGCTTGGCCGCCGCTATAATCATCGGTTTCCACGCCGAGGCACCGCCGGAAATACTAGGGGCATTACCTCCAAACATGCCGGCAAAATCGCCCATCTTGTCCTTAACGAAGCCGATGGCCGAATCTTTCACCTTGCCAATCCCGCCTCTTGCGGCGTCAAAATATGTCCCTATGCCGCCCATATCACCAAGGCCCATCGTACTCCAAACCTTTTTCAATAGCTTGCTTGGCTCGTCTATATAGTCCCAAACGTCCAAAGCCTTATCTAGCAAGCCCTTAAAGAAATTACCAACGCCGTTTGCATAACCGGGATACATAGTTTTTATTAACTTTTCGGTTTTCTTATTCGGCAAAACAGAAGTTCCCCGAGGCAAGTTTAGGAATTGAGGGCCTTTCTCCCCGAGCATGGCCAAGCCTTTGCCTGGTATTTGGGCCAATTCTCGGCCTTTCTCGCCCACGATGGCAGGGCCGCCGGGATGGCCTTTTGTTCCTTTCGCATAGGCCGGGAAATTCGGAACTTGTTTTCCATCCGGAACGCCTAATTTGTCTAAAACCCAATTGATCCCGCCAATCAAATCATTCATATCCTCGGAAACTTGCCTCATAATCCTTTTCCCGATTTCGGCCGCTCCCCCATCAACCTTGGAGGCCATGGCCTTTATTCCGTCCGCTAATTTGCCAGGCAATTTCTTCCCTTGCTCGTATACATCAACGGCAAGTTCTCGCAATTTCTTCCGTACTTTTTCATTTAATCCCTCCCATTTCTCATCTATCCAATGAGAAACAGAAGTGATCCCCTCAATCATTCGTTTTATGAGCTCACGGCCAGCCGCAAAAATGACGATTAAGGCGGCCGCTAACATATAGCCAATTCCATCTATAATCAACTTGCCGAGCCGCTGGCTCCAGTCTTTTTTCTTCTCTTCCGCTCCCTTGGCCACCTTATCAACAATTTGATTACCGGAATTTTTCACCTCGGGTTTATCCTTGAGGCTCGTAAACCATGCTC
>JAZNGR010000089.1:0-1811 GCA_045576575.1 Eubacteriales bacterium | reverse complement strand
ATTGTGTGCGGGGCGGCACCTATATGCTGGTGAATATCTCCCTGATGCTTGGTATGCTGGTGACCTTGATCTTGAGCAATCTGTTTCTGCCGGGAGAAACCGTTACCCTCACGCAATGGGGAGGGGTTGCCCTGCTGATCGGTGCGGTGCTGGTGATGTATTCCTATAATAAAGGAATGCGGGGAAAGATGCGCCTTTCCTCCTTGCTGTTGCTGCTTGCGTGTGGGGTCTCCAACGGTCTTTGCGATTTCTCCCAAAAGCTGTTTCAGCATTATTCCAAAAGCGATACGGCTTTGTTTACGCTGATCACTTATTTGGTGACCCTTTTGGTGTTGCTGGCGGTGCTTGGCTTGCCCCAAGTGCGCCGTGAGCAGGTAAAGCCTTTGCCGTTGATCAAGGAACTCTTTTTCTATGTGCTTATTATGGCGGTCTGCCTCTTTTTGAATTCCTATTTCAAAACCGAAGCCGCCGCCCCCGGCCGATTGACCGCCGCTCAGCTCTATCCCGTCAGCGAAAGCGTCAGTATGCTGTTGAGCGTGTTAATGTCCCATTTTCTGTTGAAGGAAAAAGCAACGCCCCGCTGCATTGCAGGCTGTGTTCTCGCCCTTGTCGCGGTGCTGTTATTAAAATAAGAGAGTGTAAATTTACACTCTCTTTTTTCTTTGCAAAAGCCGTCTTATGCCGCCTTTTATTGATTTTCCACAAAGCGGATGAGGGAATTTTGTGAACTGTGACGATGTTATGTTACATTTGCGTTACATTTTGCCGGCACACCTTGTTTTTTTCTTGAATTTTCCATAAAATAGAATTGAAAGGAGGCGTATCTTATGAAAAAGACCGTCAGTATCATGATAATTGTTGCGTTGTTGTTTTTAATGGCAGGATGTGTCAAGGAGCCCGAAGAGTTCAATGTGGATGTGGGCGCAGGCTCTGTTGAATTGGCGGGAGAGCCCGATCAAGGGAATGAGAAGGATCCCACGCCTCCCAACCAAAAGCCTGAAACCGATCCATCCACAGAAGTGCAACCGTCGGAAACGGTTCCCGAAACACCTTCGAAAGAGGAGCAGGCTCCCAAGCCGACGGAACCCACCGAGGAGACCGCCGAGGAGGATCCCTATCCCCGTATGACTTTAGCCACCGAGCGGGTGATTTTTGAAGAAGCCTTCCCCGAATTGCAAAAGCCCGAAAACTTCAAAGGGTTCACTTCGGTGACCAAAAAGAAAAAGGAGATCATTGTGACCTTCGATCCTTCAGAAATGGTCTATATGGGCAATGTTTGGGATCCCTATCTGCATCCAAAAGAGGATAAGGCAGAGGATGGAGTTCTCAGTTCTTTGGAAGAATACCGCCGTTTTTTGAAAGAAGGCGGCTTGATCGTGGCAGGTCGCTTGGAGGGCGAGCGGGAAAGCCACTATAAGGAGATCGATGTGTTCCCCGGCGATGAGATCTATACCCTTGCCGATCTTCGGGTGGAGCATGTATTTGCAGGAAAAGTCAAAGAGGGAGAGGTCCTGAAACTACGGGAGGACTATTATCCCCTCTATATTGACAGTTGGTTCCCTTATCGCTATACGCATAATTTTACCAAAGGTCCCGTAAAACCGCTGGATAACGGACGGTTGCGGCTGTTTCTTCTCCAAAAGTGTGATCGAAAAGGAAGCCGCTATGAATTAGCACATCCGGTACGCATTTTGCAGGAGGACTATTTGGACTACGATGAAGACTATCTGAACAGTCTGTTGGATTATTACCGCGGGGATCCCGAAGCGTGTTACCCCACCTTTGGTGATGAGAGCGCTACCTATAAAGAG
>JAZNGR010000088.1:0-8394 GCA_045576575.1 Eubacteriales bacterium | reverse complement strand
CATTATGTAAAGGGTTATACCAAGCAATAATTGGTTTGACTTTATCGGTATAATAATCATCAGTAATATAGTGTAAATCTTTTACAAACTTTAACTTCAACTCGTAAACATTTTCAACATCATTAGTAACAGCACCGTTTTGTACGGAGATGAAATACTTTTTTCCGCTCAAAACATTTGCAGTAATTTTGAAGTTTCCATTTCCGTTAGTTTCATCATCTTCTGCAATGCAAGTGCCCTCTTCATCGAATAAACGGCCGAAAGTATCAAAATAACTATCGGTATAGATTTCCAAAACACAATTTTTAGCGGGAATAAATGTAAAGAAATCAACATCCCCACTCTTATGGATATGACCGTTGACGGAAAAATCCTGATAGTAAACATTTCCGCTCATTAATTGGTTTAAATTGGTTGCAGAGTTAAAAGTATTGCCGTGAGAATCCATTTCGTAATCCAACCAGATACTATAGGTGCCGGTCAAGGTGTAATATGCTTTTACCATAATATAATAGGTTTCGCCATAGTTCAAGGAAATAGTAAAGTGAAAGTTCATATCGCCATCTATATCATCGTTAGAGGTCAACATATTTCCATTTGAGTCATACAGATAACCAACGGTATCCAAATTGCCTTTTGTGTATATATGGTAAATACCAGGGCTTCCGCAGGGATGGGCATCGGCATAATTGGCTGAGATTTGGTACCAGACTTCTTCGTAAGGGTAATCAATACTTCCGCCAAGCGCCCAAGAGGCGGTAAGCGTATAGGCCGTTTCCATAGTGCTTCCTGCCGTGGTGGGATTTGTGGTGCTGCTGCAGTCGCTCCCATCGCAATCAAAGTCTGTATTGGAGTCGGAACCGCAGTCGCCTCCATCGCAATCAGAATCTGTATCGGAGTCAGAACCGCAGTCGTCTCCATCGCAATCAGAATCCGCATTAGAATCAGAATCGCAGTTGCCTCCATCACAGTCAGAATCTGTATTAGAGTCGGAACCGCAGTCGTCTCCATCGCAATCAGAATCCGCATTAGAATCAGAATCGCAGTTGCCTCCATCGCCGGACCAACAAAAGAGAGCTGCTATTTTTGAATCAGAGGCCATTGGTGCAGCAAGAATCAGAGAATCTTCGTCAACATCTGATAAGGTTGTTTTTTCAAGATTCATTGTACTATATGTACTGAAGTTTGTCAACGCAGCGTCCGGATCAAGTTCACCGTAGCCGACAAAATCGGATGCACTCTCCGAAACGATACCGGATGCCTTCGCTGCATTTAACACTTTTTTTGCATGATATCTGGATTTTGCACTCCATAACGTTGCCAGCTCACCGGTCACATATGCGGCAGAGACAGAGGTGCCAACCGAATGGGTATATCCCCCGTTTAAAGCTGTTGTATTCATTCTGCCGGAGGTGACAAAATCCAACTTTTCACTTTGGTTAGAGAAATTATCCACTCCATTGGCACTACCGGAACCTACAGCAACGACATTGCGGTATGCCGCCGGATATTTCAAACGATTTTCTTTAAAGGTGCCCTCATTACCAGCGGCGGCTACTAAAATTAACCCTTTCGCTGCTGCCATATCAATGACTTTTTGCAGCAGTTTGGATTTGAAATAACTGCCGAAACTCATATTAATAATTTTGATTTTATGTTCCATCGCCCAGTGGATACCGGCAATGACGGCGGCAGTATTAGCTAAGCCTTTATCGTTGAATACTTTGATGGCGTAAAGTTCTGCCAAAGGTGCGGTGCCTTTCACTGTGGAATTATTTACACCAGAGGCGGCGATGATGCCTGCCATTTGTGTTCCATGACCGTGGGTATCTTCATAACAATATTGATTTCCAACAAAGCTAATACCTCCGGCAATTGTAAAGTCCGGATGTGGGGCGATACCCGTATCAAGGAGCGCAATTTTAATCTTTTGACCCTTAATGTTTTGAGCGTGAACTTTTTCAATATTGCTCATAGGCTTCGATGATTCGTTATAAGCGGTTTTCGTTTTTTTCGTAGATAGAAGCGTAAACTCATAATTTCGTTCCACACGGCATACAGAATCACACTTTTTAATTTTTGCCAATGTTTCCATCGTCACACGAACACTTATGCAATTAATAAAATCCAGATGCATTTCAGGAACACAGTTGAATTTTTTCAATTGCTCTAATAAACTTTCCTTTTTTTGAGGAGAGGAATACTCCACCAAGAATGAATACATTTTTGTGTTGTTCGTTGCACAGTCGACTACTTGCTCTGTAACTTCAGGCTGAGATGCAAGTGTTAACTCTTCAAATATGTTAGAGTTATTTGCTTTTATATTCATTATAAATCTTCCTTTCTTTATTACTTATTCTTTGCAGCTGCAAATTAAGTCTAACAGTTAAAGGGGTCAAATTATGGACACTTTAAAAAATTATTCTTCCAAAACTTCCCAAAGCAAATCAAAATAATACCGAGAACTTTTCACTCGGTCCACATAATCAAAGCGCACAGGAAGATGCCTTTCCTTTGTGATTAAATTGAATTTATCATAGGGTTTGATAAATTGATAATATTTTTCTGTAAATCGTTCTATTTCTCCGCTTTCTTTAGCGGCATCATAGAGCTCTTTTGTATTATATCGCACAAACATTGACGGTGGACAAACAACTCTGAATCGACTTCGATCTAAAAACTCCATAATAAAATTTCGATGCGCAGGTAAAGCCGAACGATAACAATCAACTAAAGCCTCCAATTCAAATGATCTTAAAAACAGCCAGAGGGTTTGACTATATGCAAGGCCGCATTCTTTTATGATTTGCTTAATCTTCATAGTAACGCTCTCATCATCGATCTGTTTCTCGACTTTTTTGAGTTTTTCTGTTTTTTCAAAGTAAATGAATACATAACACACTTGATGAAACTCGTTATACTTGAACACGCATTTATAGATTTCTGCATCAAAATTGCGGTGGGTATATGAATTAATTTTTGCTGCAGCTTCTTTTTCATTTGCATTATTTTGATAATGTAATAATCCGATAAACTCTTTATCACTCAACATTTTTGGCACCTTCTTTCATCAGATAATCATCGAGTTTTTTAACAAACTCCATCAAAACCGCCACCTCTTTTTCACGCAGTTCATCCAACGCGCCGATTAAGTATGTTAAAATGGACGGTTCCGGTTTTTGATGATATTTAGCATATAAAAGGCGGATTTTGTTTGCCAAAATCTCGACGAACTTATAAGAGTCGCTCAATGAATGATCTAAACACAAATGGTCTTCAATTGCCACAATACGTTCATACATCACTTTTTTATGTTCCCATATCAGCCGAAATACTCTCCAATCAAATCGCTCATAGGGGATGCTTTCTGCCAACAGCAGTTCTAAAAACAGTTTGAGATAATCATAAATTGCGATGCCGCAAGGAAAGACAAAATCATCACCGGGTGATTCGATGATTGGAATATAGGTGAGGTATTCACATAGAGATTCTTGGATCAACGGCAGATCTAATTTAAAAGTAGAGTTTTTGCCTTTGGCGGCTGTTTGGTTTTCTTGAAGCCGCCCAAATGCACAAATGGTTTCGATCGCTTCAGGAATACAAAGCTGCGGAACCTTAAATGTACTGAACAGCCAACGATCATCATACGCATTCATTGTGAAAGTGTTGTCATTGTCATCATATCCGGAGATTAATCCATGATGCCAAAAGTGTCGTTTTCTATACCAACTTTTCCCCGGAATATAGTAATCATCTGCATCACGCAAATAGAAATAGTAACCTGCATCCAGAGATGCTTTAATGATTTCATTTGGACAATGCCGCACAAATCTAATTGGAAAATGCACGGTATCTGCAATTTCATCCAAATCCATCGCCTTTTTTGAAGCCAATGTCGGGAGCGGAGAGGAATATCCTTTGAAAAGATTTCCACGGCATTCCAATTGTATGGCGTGATTGTAAAACCAGTTGTTCGCTGAAGGATTAGAACTTAAAATAATGCTTCTGCTGGCATAGGTGGTGAAGGTTGACATTAGTGGTTGTGTGACCGGTAATTCAACTTTTTTCATTTGTTTTTTCTCCTTATTCTTTAAAATACAGCTGCGTTTTCATTATAACAGTTAAAGGGGACAAAATATGGACCCTTTGAAAAATAAAAAACAACCGCACTTGAAAAAGTGCGGTTGTTGCCATATTAGAACAAAGGGGGAAGTAAGTTTTGATTGAGCGGGCGTGAAAACATATCACAACAGAACAAGGCGTTTTTGAAATACAACCGATCTGTCACAGCAATATAGCCATGGTATCCTTTATTAAGACAAAGCGGAAGCGGGGTATCTTCGTTGCTATAGTATTTTCCAAAAACATCGCGATCAAAGCATTTGATTTGTTTCTGATCCGCAACAGCGATTGTATTACCATATTGATCAAATAAATAGGTTTGAAATTCGTCATTTGTTTCTGTTCCAATCAATCCAAGTCCGTAGACAAACTTTGTCACTACGCCGTTAACGGTCAGCATCAGCGGTCTTTTTCCGTTTTGCCCATCATAAAAGAGTTTTTTAGTCATCTTTCCGGATTGAATACAGATACAGTTGTTTTCCGCATCATAATAGTATTGATCTGCATTTGCCGAAATCAAACGGTTGGAATTATCATATTGAAAAGTCCATTCTTTCCCATTGATTGTTGCAGCAAGAACATTTGCGTTGCGATCATAAGTAACGCTTTCACCATTATGAGCAATCAATTTGTTTTCACTATCATAGACAAAGATTTCTCCACCATCCACTACTGTCAGATTGCCGTTCTCATCATAATTAAATGTATGCTCGCATGATGCCCCATCAGCATCTGTCACTGTGATGGAAATCACTCTGGACTGTTCATCATAGCAATAGCATTTCGTTTGATTTTTTACAATATCAGTTTCTGATTTGATACGTCCGACTTTATCGTATTCATATGTGAAACTTGAATATGATTCATCGTTTATCGTTCCAATATCTTTGGATATTAATTGCCCGGCCTCATCGTAAATCAATGTAACCACGTGTCCGTTGGGTTTTGAAATACCGATCACTCTATTGTTGGCATCATATACATACCAAGTGGTGCGTCCTGCCCAATCGGTCACAGAAATCAAATTATTATTGGCATCATAATTATAAAGAACTTCCGATTGATCCGGATAAATAATAGCGGTCATATTACCGACCGGGTCATAGCGGTAACTGACGGTTTGTCCATCGGGAGCGGTATATTGAATTAATCGATTAAGAGCATCATATTGACGATAAGAGATGCCGGTTTTATCTGCTACTGTCTTAATGTTGCCGTTTTCATCGTAAGTGATGCTGACGGAGTCATCGCTATTTTCATAAGAAGCGATTCGCCCGGCAAGATCATAAACAATTTTTCGGGTATCCATCCCTTGGTTGGCTTTTTTACAGTTCTCAGGAGATGGCAAAAAGCTCTGCACAGTTCCATTTGGATCAATCCATGCTTTAAGACGTCCTGCTTTATCATATTGATAGGTGGTTTTATTTCCAAAAACATCTACGCTACATTCCGGTCGATTCATTGAATCATATTGAATGTTGAAGATCTCATTTCTCCTTGCATCGCGAAATGTCCGGAGATTTCCCGCAATGTCATAGAAAATATTGATAAAGTTTTCTTTAGCATCTGTCATGCCGATGAAGCGTCCAACAGCATCATATAAATACTGCTCTCTTTGATTCTTTTGATTGGTTTTTTTGATTGCCCAATTATAACTATTGTACTCATAATACGTGGCATTTTCAAAGGGATCAATAATGACAAGGATATTATCATTGTTATCATAGATGTAGCGCGTAGTATTGCCGCGAGGATCACAAACGCTCGTTTGATTTCCATAATCATCATAAGTATAAACGGTCTTGTGGCCAAAAGGATCTGTTTTATAAAGAAGATCTCCGACAGAAGAATACCCGAAGAAGGTACTTCCGCCGAATATATTGACTTCTCGAATAATACGCGAAAAGTGATCATACTGATACCGGATCGTATTGTTCTTATGATCGGTTGCTGTTAAAAGATTGCCGGCAGCATCATAGGTGTATACGGTTTCTGTTCCATCATTTTTTGTTTTTTTAATGATATTGCCAAGGGCATCATATTGATATTCCGTCAATTCTCCGCTTGGCAGACAAATAGAGAGCAACCGTCCGGCGCGATCATATATATAATTCGTTTCCTCGCCTTCCTGATTGAGTTCTCTTGTCAGGCGGTTTTCTGCATCATATTCCAGTAGGATTGATGTGCCATCGGCGAAAATGATTTTTTGAAGGTTTAGATTGTTATCATACAAATAAGTAGTACAGTTCCCTTTGGCGTCTATGACAGAAGCTAAAAGATCATTGCAATTATAAGTATAAGTTTGGCTGCTTCCAATGGGGTCGGTAGTTTTTAATAATTTGCCGGATAAATCATATTCATAGGTGGTTGGGCGTCCGGCAGCATCGACTCTGGCGACCATCTGACCGAATTTATTATATTTAAAGCGAATGATATAACCCTTGGCATCGGTTTCAGAGATCAATAGACCATCTTCATATTCATAATGAAAAGTTTTCTTTTGGCCGATTTTTTTGGAAATCAAGTTTCTTTTATCGTCATAAGAAAACGTGGTTATAGTGCCGCGAAGATCGCAATGTTCCACCAAAAGATTTTTATAATCCCAAGAAAACGTCTCCATACTTCCGTCGGAATAGGTGATTTTTGAAATGTTGTCCCGTTCATAGGAAAACTCGGTACGATTACCGTTTTTATCAGTGTATCGCCAAGGTTTATAGTAACCCAAGTATTCGATCGTTTCTTTGTTTCCGCATGGATCGGTGATCGTTTCAAGATTTCCGTTGACGGTATATGTAAATGTATAGGTGTTTCCTTCGCAATCTGTTCGACTTGCAAGTAAACCATGCTGATTAAAACTCAGTTGATATGGATTGCCATTTCGATCGGTGATGATTCGGTTGTTGTCGCTGTAAACGAAAGTAGAAGCTTGATTCATTCCATCTTCCCGATAGATCACTCTTCCTTCTTCGTCGTAGGTATTCTTATATAGACATAGATGCTCATCATTACATTCCGAGATCATTCTGCCGGATTCATCATATACATAAAAATGATGATTGCCGTTCACATCAAGAATCTCCGTTAGCTGATCGCCATCGTAATTAAACTCTACTGTGCGGTCCTTTGCATCAAAAATTCGAATTAATTTTCCCGGTTCATCAAATTCTAAGTATAGGATTTTCATTGTCGATAGATCGGTTATAATCGTTTGATTCTCTCGATGTGAAAAACGAAGTTCCCGACCGTTTCGATCTTTAATCTTGATCAGGTTCCCTTTGAAATCATAATACTCGGTGGACATATTGTTGCATTCCAAACGATAGCCATCGCTGCTCTCAAATAGTTGATAGCCATAGTATCCCATTGTCCGCCCCCAAAATAAAGTATCATGCTCCCATCGACGGTATTGATGATAAATGTTTGGGCGTTCGTATAAATAAGCACTATCTTCTTCCACAACGAGTTTTTTCTCGAAGCAATGGCTCCATCCGATCCCCATCGTTCCTTTTGTTGTTTGAGAGGAATCGTAGGAGATTTTAAAAGTAAGATTATAGCCGCCGTTAAGGCTGATTAATGGCAGTTCAAACGTTTGTGCTCCGCGGTAGGCATCAATCATCCCAAATACAAAACTTTGTTTCACACGATTTTTCACCATCGCTTCTATGCCATAATCTTTTTCTGTCGAAGGATCCGGCGCGGAATTCATATCAGATGGATTTTCTTGATCTGTGTATACACAAGTTTCTTTCTTTCGATTCCATTGGCATCTTCTGTTACAATTCATATTCAACAGTCCTTTCTATATTTTCATAGATGTAAAATCATTGTAACAGTTAAAGGGGTCAAAACCTGTCCCCTTTAAAAAATAAATTCAGCCGTATGCAGAAATGCACGCGGCTGAACGTTTTTGGGAAAAGGTAGAGGGTTTATACAAAAAATTGGGAAGACGGGGGACGGTTATTTGTCAAGACGAGGAACCGTCCCCTGTCTTTTTGTCTTTTTAATTGTTACGACGCACTTAGGTTTCACCTATGTTCCTCACAGCATCGTACCTCGATTGCTTTTTTATTTAAAGATTTCATAGCCAGTTGATTCATATAATGCTTGTAGCAAACCATTAAAGCCCTTTTTATTAGTGATTTTATAAGCTCTATTTATACCAAATCGTGGTTGATATTGAACAATTATTGATTCATCATCAAAGGGATAAACGTAAATATCCGCTCGTTTTGGACTATGAAATTCAATGCATTGTTCTTTTGAAGATAATTG
>JAZNGR010000087.1:0-2126 GCA_045576575.1 Eubacteriales bacterium | reverse complement strand
GTTTTCACCGGGGCGAATGGCAACAGGGTCGCCCTGTTGAATCTCCTCCACCCGCTTTTCCACTTCTCTCCCCTCCACCAGAACACGGGCGGTATCGGGGGAAAGCCTTTGGAGAGAGCGAATGGCGGAGGTGGTTTTTCCTTTGGAATAGGCCTCCAGCTTTTTGCCCACGGTAATGAGCACCAAAATCATGGCGGCAGATTCAAAATAGAGGGAATGAAGAAGCTCTTTTGCCTCCTCGGGGGAAAGGAGCATCCGTCCCAAAAGATAGCTGCTGTAAAGGAAGGAAACACCCGAGCCAAGAGACACCAGGGTATCCATATTGGCGCCGCCCCGCACAAGACCACGGGCGCCGTTGATAAAATATTTTCGGTGCAGAATAAGGATGGAAAGGCTCAAAAGAAACTGATAAATCCCTTGCAAGACTGGGGTGAAAAAGGCAGGGAGCGGGAGAGCGAGCATGTGCCCCATGGAAACATACATCAAAGCCAAAAGCAGAAGGGCCGAGATGCCCAAGGTAAGAAGACTGCGGTCCTTTTTCTCCTGGGATTTTTGCTTTTTTGCCTCTTCCCCCTTTTTGCCGATGCCGTAGCCCGCCTTCTCCACAGCCGAGATCACATCGGCAGTAGAAAAGGTGCCCTCCACAGTCATGGAATTGGTCAGAAGGCTGACGGCGCAGGAGGTCACACCCGCCACCTTTTTGACGGCTCCCTCCACACGGGCACTGCAAGCGGCACAGCTCATTCCTGTTATAAAAAATTCTTCCATCGGTTCTCCTTTTATCACAAAATGGTCTCCATTCCGATCTTCTGCACTTTCATTCCCAATTTTTCATAGAAGGAAACGGCGCTATTGGGGAAATTCCAAACATTCAGGGTCAGGTTGTAGCAGCCCTCGGCTCGGGCAAAATCGCAGACCGCTTCATAAAGCTTTTTGCCCACGCCCTTACCACGGGTGCTCTCATCCACACAAAGGTCATCCAAATACAGGGTTTTAATGGGGGTGAGAACGTGGCTGTCGGTCATTTGCTGAAAGATACAGAAGGCATAGCCCAAGACCTTCCCCTCCTCCACCGCCACAAAAACAGGGCGGGTGGGGTCGGCCAAAATTTTCAAGACCTCTTCGTCGGTATACTTTTTTGCACCGGTGCAAAACAGGTCGGGTCTTCCCTTGTGATGAACCTCAAGCACCTGAGAAAGAAGGCTTCCGATGCCGACAAGATCACATTCCTTGGCTTTTCTGATTTCCATTGTTTCTCCTTTACACAAAAAGATGCACTTTCATTCTCTGTCTTCCGCTTCGGGTCTCACCTGTGGCACCGTCAAAAATAAATTTTCCGTAGCCCCGGACCGAAATTTTTCCTCCCACGGGGATCTCCTTGGCGGGATCGGAAACAGGAAGCCCCGAAAGGCTGACCCTCTCCTTTTCCACCAGCGCCCTGCCCTCGGAACGGGACAGATCAAACACGGCGGCCACCAGAGCATCGACCCTGGGGGAGGAAGCAATGACCGTTTTTTCCAAAAGCTCGATCCCAACGCCCTCGGGCAGACACGATACGGGAGAAGCAATCACATCCGTATGGCGGACACGGGTCAGATTCTCCACCAAATACGGGGAAATTTTAGAGAGCAAAAACAGGTAGGCATCCCCTCGGGACAGTACCAGGTCTCCCAGCATTTCCCGCTTGATGCCGAGATTTAAAATAGCACCCAAATAATCCCGATGAGTCAGATCTTCGGCAAATTTTCTGTTTTTCGGCTCTATTTTCAGGATCACGATGGGGCTTTCCCATTCCCAGCCAAAATCCTCTGCTGATCCAAAGACCGCAAGGCACCTCTGGGCCTCGTCAAATCCCCCCTCAAAACGGGGCGGAAGGGGCAATTTCTCCTGCTTCAGAAGGGCCTGCTCCCCTTCGGTGAGAAAGGGGGTTTCGGTATATATTCCCTTTTCCAAGGCTCTTTGTGAAAGCTTGGCATAGCGGACAATGCTCTCTTTTTCTTCCCTTGTCATAAATCCCTCACCTCGTTGTAATACAGAAATATTATACCCCTTTGTTTTTTTTTCGTCAAGAAAGCCAAAGAAAAAAACGGCCTGAAAGGCCGTTTTTTCTTTACTTTTTCATTTCT
>JAZNGR010000086.1:0-2645 GCA_045576575.1 Eubacteriales bacterium | reverse complement strand
GGGGGATACCCTTTTTGTACCCTGCCCCCAATTGGATCTTATCTCCAAATATATCGGCGCCGCCGAGGATAAAACGGTGAAGCTCTCCCGCCTGGGGGGCTCCGCCTGGGAAAAGACCAAGGCCAAGGTAAAAAACCAATCCCGCGAGGTGGCAAGAGAGCTGATCGAGCTTTATGCCAAGCGGCTGAAGGCCCCCGGCAACCCCTGCGACCCCGATACCGATTGGCAGCTGCGCTTTGAGGAGCAATTCCCCTATGAGGAGACCGATGATCAGATCCGATGCGTGGAGGAGATCAAATCGGATATGGAGCAGCCCTATCCCATGGACCGTCTGCTTTGCGGGGATGTGGGCTTTGGCAAGACCGAGGTAGCTCTGCGCGCCGCCTTCAAGGCAGTAGACAACGGCTTTCAGGTAGCCATCCTCTGCCCCACCACCATCCTTTCGGAGCAGCATTTTCTCACCGTAAAGGAGCGGTTTTCCGATTTTCCCATCGAGACCGCCGTTTTGAACCGCTTCCGCTCTCCCAAGGAGACCAGGCAGATCTTAGAGCGTCTGGCAAGCGGTAAGATCGATATCATCATCGGCACCCACCGCCTGCTTTCGGGGGATATCAAATTTAAAAAATTAGGGCTCCTGGTCATCGACGAGGAGCAACGCTTCGGCGTGAAGCATAAAGAGAAGATCAAGGAGCTTTCAGTGGGTGTGGATGTCCTCACCATGAGTGCTACCCCCATCCCCCGCACTCTAAACATGGCACTTTCGGGCATTCGGGATCTTTCCATCATCGAGGATCCCCCCGCCGACCGCCAGCCGGTAACCACCTATGTATTGGAATACGATCGGGATATTCTGGTCTCCGCCATTGCGCGGGAGCTGAAGCGGGGCGGATGTGTCTTTTATATGAAAAACGACATTGAGGCGCTGGACGGCATTGCCTCCCGCCTGCAGGAGCGTCTGCCCGATGCCCGCATCGCCACTGCCCACGGCAAGATGAGCGGCGCGGAATTGGAGAAAACCTGGGAACAAGTGCTCCGCCATGAGATCGATATTCTCATCTGCACCACCATTATTGAAACCGGCATCGATGTTGCCTTTGCCAATACCCTCATTATCGAGGATGCCGACCGCTTGGGCCTTTCCCAATTGCATCAGATCCGCGGGCGGGTGGGCCGAAGCAGTACCCGCGCTTATGCCTATCTGACCTATCGGCAGGGCAGTATTGTGAACGAAGTGGCGGCCAAGCGCCTTGCCACCATTCGGGAATTTACCGAATTCGGCAGCGGTCTGAAGATCGCCATGCGGGATCTGGAGATCCGCGGTGCCGGCGCCCTTTTGGGAGAAAAACAGCATGGACAGATGAATATTGTGGGCTACGATATGTATATGCGCATCCTCAAGGAAGCGGTCTTTGAAGAACAAGGGAAAGAAGAACCGCAGGAATTTGATTGCGCGGTAGATATTTCCGTCAGCGCCTTTATTCCCAAATCCTATGTCCCCGCCGAAAAGATGCGCATTGACCTTTATAAAAAGATCGCCGCCATCGAAAGCCCCGAGGATCTTGCGGATATGACCGATGAACTTTGCGATCGGTTCTCCGATCCCCCCGAGAGCATCCTCAATCTGATGAAGATCGCTCTCTTACGCGCCATGGCCAAAAGAGGCGGCATCCGCGATATCAAGCAAAAGCAGGATGCGGTGCTTTTCTTCACTCAAGAAGCCACCCCTCAACTGCTGGCGGCCCTCACTAAAAGACTCAAAGGTCGGGTGCTTTATTCCCTGGGCGCCAAGCCCTATTTCACCTTAAGGATCACCGACCGCAATAATCCCTTAGAAGAGATCAACCAATTTTTGCAAGCTTATCTGGAGGAAAAAGAAGTATGACGACCCTGATCATCATCCGCCACGGACTGACCGAATACAATATTGAAAACCGCATCCAGGGGCATCTGGATACCGCCCTCACTCAAGAGGGGCTGGATCAGGCGGAGCAGGCGGCAGAGTATATTGCCGACCATTATAATATCGATGCCATCTATTCCAGCGATCTTTCCCGCGCCATGAATACCGCCAAACCGCTGGCAAAGCGGTTTGAGCTGCCCATCCATCCCGAGCGGGACTTGAGAGAGCTTTGCCTGGGCCATTGGGAGGGCCTTCTTTATGCAGAAGGCGCTGTCCTTTATCCCGAAACCGCCGCCAAACGAAAGGAAAACCCCGCCCTGGTGCGCTATGACGGTGGGGAGAGCTTCGAGGATCTGGGAGAGCGCGCTTTGCGCGCCGTTACCCGCATTGCCGAGGAAAACGACGGAAAGACCGTTGCCATCGCCTCCCACGGCGGCACCATCCGCGCCCTCCTTTGTCTTTGGCACGGCCGCCCCATCTCGGAAACCTATGAGATTCCGGCGGTGCCCAATACCGCCATCAATGTGGTGACCTATGAAAACGGGGAATTCACCATTCTGAACGAAAATGTCACCGAGCATCTCACCCGCCTGACCGTTGCGAATGTGGAATAAAAAAAAGGGGCTGTAAAAATAGTCCGAACCGCAAAGGGCAAGAAAAAACAAAGCCCTTTTCAAAAAGACTCTGCCTCAAAACTATAAAAAGGAAGGGAAATATCGAAAATTTCGATATTTCCCTTTTTATT
>JAZNGR010000085.1:0-9259 GCA_045576575.1 Eubacteriales bacterium | reverse complement strand
CCATGGTGGGGGACGGCATCAACGACGCTCCCGCCCTTGCAACCGCCCATGTGGGTATCGCCATCGGTTCCGGCACCGAAATTGCTATGGAATCGGCGGATGTGGTGTTGATGCATAGTGAACTTTCTGCGGTCCCCACGGCGATGGACCTTTCTCGCCGCACAATCCGTAATATTCGGCAGAATTTATTCTGGGCATTTGCCTATAATACTCTTGGGATCCCTGTTGCCGCGGGGCTGCTCTATCTTTTCGGCGGGCCGTTGCTCAATCCCATGATCGGCGCCGCCGCTATGTCCCTGTCTTCTGTTTCTGTATTATCAAACGCATTGCGTTTAAAAAGATTTAAACCAAAAGGAGAATGAAGATGTGTAGTTTAAAAGTACCCGGAATGATGTGTATGCACTGCGTGGCCTCCATTACCGCCGCCGCCGAAGCGGTAGCAACGGATGTGAATGTGGATTTGGCCACCAAGACCGTTACCTTTAACGGTGACCCCGCGGCAGTAAAAGCCGCCCTTGATGACATCGGTTTTGATGTAGAATAAGAAAAAGCACCCCAACGGGGTGCTTTTTCTTATCTTAAAAGTTCTTCTACGGAATATTCTTTGTTGAATTCCAGAATTTTTGCATTGGGGGCGGTGAACTTTTTGGGGTCCTCCGTATTGGAGGCGAACATATCGTAATGGTTGGGGATGTTTACCTTGGCGCCGATCTGTTCGGCGGTGAGAACCGCCTCCTCCACCGTCATATTTCCAAGCCTTCCATTGATGCAGAGAAAGGCGATATCCGGCTTCTCCTCTGCGATTTCCGACAGTTTCTCATCATAAAGGGTGTCTCCGCTGAAATATAGCGTAAAGTCTTTATCCTTTACAATTAACCCAAAGGCTTCGCAGGAATGCTTTGCATAAACAGCCTTGAGTTTGAGGTCGCCAAGGGTAATTTGATCGCCGATCTTTACCGCGGTCACATTGCTTTGACCCAATTGGGAAAGGGTTTCTTTTCCTTCCTCGGTGGTGAGAAAGAATTGCTCCTTCCGCATCTCTTTTACGCTCTCGGTATCCAGATGATCCAGGTGATCATGGGTGCAGATCACCGCGTCGGCGGTGATGGAGGCGGGATCTATGGGGGATGGGAGCATCCGCGCCCTGCCCGCTACTTTATTGACAACATCGGAAAGATAGGGATCGATAATGATCTCGGTTTTCCCGCTTTTCACAATATATCCGCTTTGACCGATGGGGCGAATGATCATTGGATGCTCTTGCCTCCGTCCACAAAGATATTCTGACCGGTGATGTACCGCCCTTCCTCACTGCAAAGAAGCTTCACGATCCCCGCGCAGTCCTCGGGCGCGCCGTAAAAGCCAACGGGAATGCTGTCCCGTACCTTTTGGGCATAGGCGGGGTCCGAAAGGGCCTCGGCGTTGCGGTCGGTATCGATCACACCGGGGGCAACATTATTGACGGTGATCCCATCCTTGGCCAACTGCAGGGAGAGGGATTGCACCATATTGGTCTGGGCCGCCTTGGAGGCAGAATAAACCAGCATATCGGGATGAGGCTTGGCCTCCTGCACCGAGCCGATGGTAATGATCCGCCCCCATTTTTTCTGTTGCATGGCAGGCGCCAGCCGCTGAATCAACAGCATAGAGGAGAGGAAGTTGCAGTTGAGCTGCTCACACGCCGCCTCTGCGGTGATCTCTGCCCAAGGGGTGCGATACTGCAGAGAGGCATTGAGCACCAGGATGTCCACTTCACCCACCATTTTTGCTAATTCTTCGGTCTCTGAAAGAACGCAGAGATTTCCCCAGACCGTTTCTGCCTTGCCGCCCCGCTCTTCGATCAGGGCTTTTACCTCGGCAGTCTTGGGGTTGCCTTCCTTCACACTATGAACATAAACCAGATAACCTTCCTCTGCAAGAGCGAGAGCCAGAGCTCTGCCGATACCGCGGGAAGATCCGGTTACCAATGCTTTTTTCATTTTGTATCATCCTTTTTGATTGAAAATTCGTAAACAGTTCCGTCGCATTCGGCAATATAATCGCCGTAAAAACCGCGGAATTGAAGGGTACCCTCTTCATCGGCATCCATTTCCAGTTCGGTATGCCATTTTTCATTGATAAGATAGTAAAGTCGCTCGGCTGCTTTTTTAGGGGTCAGATCTTTATGGAAAAGACCGCCGCGGCAATTATTTTCATTTCTGCCCGGCTCCTCGAAGGCATAGCCGTCTGCGGTGTTCCAATAGACAATGGCATCCACCGCCGGATGGGAGAACCAAGCGGTATAGATCCGCTCCAAAAGATCCGCCTGTAGCTCTTCACCCCGTATATCGGTGGTGAAGCAGGGGAGGGTCACCTCGGTGATCTCCAAGGGCTTCCCCAATTCCGCCAAAATATCCAACGCATTCAATTGCGCGGCAATATCCTGATGGTGCAACCCTTCCAGCACCGAACCGTCGTATTCCTCTTGATTTAAGGCGCGTACGCCGGTAAACTGATGGCGCTGAATGCCGATGCGATCGACCGGTACACCGGTATGGATCAGCTTATCGCAAAACATATAATAAGGGCTGTAATTGTCCTTTTCAAATTGCGTGTTGGAGGTGGATTCATTGATGGTCAGTCGGTCGGTAGGAAAATATTTTTTTGCCAAAGCAAAGCAATGCTCCGCAATATTTCTCTTTTTGCCCAGCACCGTTTTGCGATCGTTGACGCAAAAGAGCTCGTTGGTGACCTCCACCTCAAACATTTTGCCCGCATACCGCTCCGCGATCTCCCGAAACCGCTGCTCCAGCTTTTCAAGACAGGTCTCCTCGTCGCAATCTCTCAGCCATTGGGGAGCAAACTTATCATAGAACAATACATGAAGCTTGGGATCAATGCCGCATTCCTTGCAGAATTCCATGCAGGCATCGGGCGCGGGGCGGCGATATACATATTCGCTGTCGGCGGCATACCGCGGCTTTCCTTCGTTGGGCTCCAGGGTATTCCAATAAAAGGGGATGGTAGCAAGGTTAAAATGCTTTTTGAAAAGCTCTTTGAATTTTTCTTTGTCTTCTTTCCTTACTTCGTCCAAAAGCAGCAGATTGGCGCCGAATTTAAAGGCGTGGTTCAGCTGACGGATCTGTACCTTTTTCCCCGCAAAGGCGGGAACCGTAAGGGAGATGTCTCCCTTACGGTGCTGTTCAATGCCACGCTCTATGCGGTCGCCGAGGATCTCTTTGCTTTTTTCATAAAGCCCGTCGTAAAGGGCGCGGACTTCATCGAAATTTTGAGATTGTAATGTACTCATAATGTCCCTCTTGCTTATAAAGCGGTTTGTGTATCGTTGGGATCGCCGTTGATGGCAAGATCGTATTCCTTGGACCAATCCAGATCGCGGTATTCCGCGCCGCGGGGATCGGTCTGGATCCATTCGGTCAGAAGATCCAGCATTTCGACCGTCCAGGTGTTGCGGTCGATCTGAGCGGTGGTGAATTTTCCCTGGGCGATCATTTCAAAGCCGAAATCATCCTTCACATGGGTCTTGGCGGCGCCTTCCACCACATCGGCTACCAGATGGCTGGGGATAAAGAGCACCCCGCCGCCGGCACCGAATACCACATCTCCGGGCAGGCATACCGCGCCGCCGAAGCTGGTGATGTCGTTCCAATCCTTCATCACAAATTCACGAATGGGAGTGGGATCAATTCCCCGATAATAGACCTGCACATCGGGAACCTGCTTCATCTGCTCCACATCGCGAATGCCGCCCCAAACGACCGCACCGCCGTTTTTGGTGCGCTTTTGGAGGGCGGTGGTGAGGTTTCCGCCCAAAAAGGTTCCTTTATATATTTTATCATACATGTCAACAACCACCACATCCCGCTCCTGCAGGCTGTCGATGACCCATTGATTATAGTTGCCGTTTCTGCCGTCCTCCGCGCCGCGTTGGAATTGCAGATCATGAAGATCGGGGCGGGTGGGGCAGTAGGTGCAGGTAACGGCGCGCCCGATCAGCTTTCTTCCGTCATCGTGGAGGGTATGTAGGGGGGCGAGCCCGCCTCCGACAAACTGATGCTCATAGCCCAATACAAAGATGGGCTTCCAGACCTCCTCCAAGGTCATATCCTTGAGGGCATCCAGGTATTTATCCTCCACCTTCGGCCGTCCGTCGGGGAGGCGCTCTCCCTTCCATAAGGGAGTCAGAGCAATAATGCGTTCTCTATCGTTAAAATTCATCGTTGTCAGCTCCAAATTCTGTCGTTCGAAAATTCTTTGTTCCATTCATCGGTGTTTTCAAAGTAGCCGGGGATATTGGGGTTGATGTGCTCTTTCAGAACCGCTTCATTGAGATCGTCGAAGCCAAGGCCGGGCTTTTCGGGAACGCGAATGAAACCGTTTTCAAAGAGGGGATTGGGGATACCGGTCACCATATCCGCCCACCAAGGCACATCCACCGAATGGAATTCCAGCGCCAATACACTGTGCATCGCCGCCGCCGCATGAACCGCCGCGAGGCAGGCGATGGGGCTTTCGGCCATATGGATGGCGGTGGCAACGCCGTGCTCATCGGCATAATCGGCGATCTTCTTCAGCTCTAAGGCGCCGCCGCAGGTGAGAATATCGGGGTGGATCACCGATACACCGCCTGCATCAATCAGGGTTTGGAATCCTTCCTTTAAATAGATGTCTTCGCCGGTGCAGATGGGAATGGTGGTGTTGTTCTTCAGGCGAACATACTGATCGGTATAGATCCAAGGCACCATATCCTCCAACCAAGCAAGATTATAGGGCTCCATCCGCTTGGCAAAGCGAATGCAATCCTCTACGCAGATGTGACCGAAATGGTCAATGGCCAGGGGAACTTCATAGCCGATGACCTCGCGGACCTCTTTTACATAATTCTCCAGGAAATCCAAACCCTTTTCGGTCAAATGAATACCGGTAAAGGGATGAGCGGTGGTTACAATATCATAGCTCTTCTGATGCTTCACCATATCGGCAGTTACGCTTCCGCCCTGCACATTGAGAATATGGGAGGCATATTTTTTCATATCCTCAATAAAGCCCAAGGGCGCATTGAGGGTACCGGGCTCGTCCAGCAAAAGACCGATGCCCAGATCCATCTTTAAGAAGGTAAAGCCCATCTCCATCCGCTTTTTCAGGGCAAGACCCATATCGTGGCCGGTATGCTTGCCGTCCACATCGGTATCGCAGTAAACGCGGACCTTATCGCGGAATTTTCCGCCCAAAAGCTGATAGACGGGAACACCGTAGGCCTTACCGGCCAGATCCCAAAGGGCGATCTCAATGCCCGAAACACCGCCGCCTTGGCGGGAAGGACCGCCGAATTGCTTGATCTTGCGGAAGATCTTGTCCACATTGCAGGGGTTTTCTCCGATAATACGGCTCTTAAGCATCAAGGCGTAGGTCTTGCTGGAGGCATCCCGCACCTCGCCATAACCGCAGATGCCTTGGTTGGTCATGATCTTGATGAGGGTGCAGCGCTTGGGCGCGCCGTCGATGTCCAGAAATCGCATATCGGTGATTCTGAGCTCGGAAGGGTTGGAACAGGTATTCATAGCTTTCTCTCCTTGACAATAATACTTTTTTACTTTATACTACATCTAAATAACAGATTTTTCATCAACTTTATTCGTGAGTTTGCAAACTATATTACGAAAGGAGATATAATATGATCCATTCTCTCGGCGAGATCAAAAGCGCCTCGGGCAAAACAGAGTTTAAGATGTGGACCGTAACGGTGCCGTCGGGTCAGCGCCCCCTCCAGCGCCATTCCCATACCCGCTTTGAGATCACCCTTATTGAAGCGGGAAATGGAGTCTATACCACCGACCGCGGCGATTTTCCCATATCTGCAGGGGATATGTTGGTTTTCTCGGGCAATGAATTTCATTGTATTACCCAAGTAGGGGAAGAGGGCCTTTCCATCACCAACCTGCATTTTGAGCCAAGCCTTCTTAATGAACGGCTGACCGATGAATTCCCCAATCTGTTCTTTTCCCATTCGGCGGAATTTGAAAACCGCATTCCCAAGGAGAAAAACCAAGCCTTGCGCCGCTTGTTTCTTCAAATGAAGCAAGAGATCGTGCAAAAAGCGCCCGCTTATGATATGGCAGTCTGCTCCCGGCTTCACCTCTTTTTGCTGGAATTGCTTCGTCGCTATGGCTATGCCGATGGGGCGCCTCTTCGCTATGAGGAGCTTCGGAAGATCCCCGCTTATATCGACCACCATTTCAGCGATCCCCTGACTCTGGAGGAGCTGGCAGGGCTTGCAGGGATCTCTCCCCATTATTTTTCGGCGCTCTTTAAAAAGGTCTTCAGCATTTCCCTTTGGGATTATATTCTTTCCAAGCGGGTGGAGCATGCCATCCATCTGATGCTGACCGAAGGGGAGCGCACCATGCTGGAGATCGCAACCCTCTCGGGCTTTAATAATACCGCCAATTTCAATAAGCAGTTCAAACGGCTCACCGGAATGACCCCCACCCAATACCGCCGCTCCAAAGATCGCATCATCCATTAAAAAAAGCACCCGAAAGACTACTTCTCATAAGGATGATTAAAGCCTCGATGAAATTCATCGAGGCTTTTCTTATGCTTATCGGAAAGAACCAGCATCGCATTTGTAAGTACAAATGCTTCTTTTTGGGTGATACCCAAACCCTTTTAACAACAAACAAGAAAGATAAGTGATATTCTTTGCTGTGCAAAGAGTGATATTTTCACTTTGTGAAAGTGATATTACTCCCTCTGGTCGTAGTGATATTTTATTCGCCCTAAAAACTGTCCGTAGGACAATATCACGATGCGAAAGCATCATATAACTGCGAAGCAATATCACTCGCCTTTGGCGAATAAAACTGCGAGACTTCCATATGAGAAGTCTCGCAAAGGGTGCTTTTTTTAATGAAATTAAAGTTTTTCAACGCCGAGGGTGACCTTTTCGCCGTTGATATCCCATTCCTTGGAGAATTCGGGGGCGGTAGCGTGATCCACCAGCTTGTCGGCGAGGGTATCGGCGCCAACCTTCGCAAATTCCTCCTTCAGAAGAGCGGTGAGGGTCTCATTGCCGTCGATGTAGATGGCGATATGATCCATCACCTCAAAGCCGGAATCCTTGCGCATGGTCTGTACTTTGGAGATGATCTCTCTGACCATACCTTCACGGATCAGTTCTTCGGTGAGATTGATATCCAATACAACAGTGTAGCCCTTATCTTTGGCGGTAAAGTAGCCTTCCTTCTGGGCAATGCTGATCAGAAGATCCTCCGTTTCCAATTTCACCTGTCCACCGGGAAGATCCAGGATCAGCGCGCCGCATTCGTCCAGCTCGGCCTTGGCGGCGGCGCCGTCCAGAGCGGCAAGGGCGGTGCGGATCTCATTTAGCTGCTTGCCGTATTTGGGGCCAACGGTCTTCAGCTGGGGCTTGAATTCATAGGAGAGGAACTCGGAGAGATTTTCCTTGAAGGCCACCTCTTTGATGTTCAGCTCTTCCTTAATGATGGCAACATATTCTTCGCCCAAAGCTTCCTTGCTCTCAATATACATGCAAGCAAGAGGCTGGCGGTTCTTTCTGCCGGAGCCGTTTCTTGCGGCACGACCCAAGACGACCACATTCAGCACCTGCTCCATGCTCTCTTCCAGAGCGGGGTCAATGTATTGCTCCTCAACAGCAGGGAAGTCGCAAAGATGGATGCTTTCGGGGGCATCCTTATCGATGCTGCGCACCAGGTTCTGATAGATATTCTCGGTCATAAAGGGGATCATGGGAGCGGCGGCCTTGGCGGTCACCACCAGCGCATGATAAAGGGTCATATAAGCGGCGATCTTATCCTCGGGCATATCGGGTACCCAATAGCGCTCACGACCACGGCGAACATACCAGTTGCTCATTTCATCCACAAAACTGTCAAACGCGCGGGCGGCTTCGGGGATGCGATAGTTGGCAAGATTAGTATCTACTTCTTTGACCATGGTATTGAGTTTGGAGAGGAGCCATTTATCCATAACGGTCAGCTTGCAGTCTGCCAGGTTATACTTGGAGGCATCAAACTGATCAATGTTGGCATAAAGGGTAAAGAAGGCATAGGTATTCCAAAGGGTACCCATAAACTTCCGCTGACCCTCCACAACAGCCTTACCGTGGAAACGGTTGGGCAGCCAGGGGGCAGAGTTGGTATAGAAATACCAGCGGATGGCATCGGCACCGTAGGTCTCCAAGGCATCAAAGGGATCTACCGCGTTGCCCTTGGATTTACTCATCTTCTGGCCGTTTTCATCCTGCACATGGCCCAGTACGATAACATTCTTATAAGGAGCCTTGTTGAAGATCAAAGTAGAGATGGCCAAGAGGGAATAGAACCAGCCGCGGGTCTGATCCACTGCTTCGGAAATAAAGTCGGCGGGGAATTGAGATTCAAAGAGCTCTTTATTCTCAAAGGGATAGTGATGCTGGGCGAAGGGCATAGCGCCGGAGTCGAACCAGCAGTCAATAACCTCGGGAACCCGATGCATCTCCTTACCGCAATGGGGGCAGGGGATGGTCACCGCATCAATAAACGGGCGATGGAGCTCGATCTCCTCGGGGCAGTTATCGGAAAGGGTCTTCAGCTCCTCGATACTGCCGATGGAATGGAGATGGCCGCATTCGCATTGCCAGATGTTGAGAGGAGTACCCCAATAACGGTTACGGGAAATACCCCAATCCTGCACATTTTCCAGCCAATCGCCGAAGCGACCCTTGCCGATGCTCTCGGGGATCCAGTTGATGGTGTTATTGTTGCGGATAAGATCCTCCCGCACCTCGGTCATTTTGATGAACCAGGACTCTCTCGCGTAATAGATCAGCGGAGTATCGCAGCGCCAGCAGAAGGGATAATCATGCTCGAATTTGGGTGCGTCAAAGAGCAGGCCCGCTTTATCCAGATCGGTGAGAATAATGGGATCGGCGGTCTTCACAAACAGCCCCTCATAAGGAGTCTCGGCAGTCAGCTCGCCCTTGCCGTCAACCAACTGCACAAAGGGAAGATCGTATTTTCTGCCCACCTGGGCGTCGTCTTCACCGAAGGCGGGGGCAATATGAACGATACCGGTACCGTCGGTCATGGTAACATAGCTGTCGCAAACAATGTAATGCCCCTTCTTGCCCTGCTTCTCGCAGATGGGTTTCACAAAATCAAAGAGGGGCTCATATTCCTTGTGCTCCAGATCGGCACCCACATACCGCTCCAGAATTTCATAAGCATTTTCACCCAGC
>JAZNGR010000084.1:0-1697 GCA_045576575.1 Eubacteriales bacterium | reverse complement strand
ACGATGAGGAAAAAGAGATCTTCGAAAAGTTTACCGAATGCACCAACGAGATGTACAGCATCGCGGAGCGAGAGGCGTTTGTCCGAGGGTTTACGCTCGGAGCCAGGATCATCATCGAAGTAATGAATACGGAAATCGAATAACAAAAAGGAATTGCATATGAAAAAGTTAATCACCATCATCCTCGCACTAATTATGACGCTCTTTAGTACACCGCAAAAGGGTGCAGATCAACCGCCCGTAACCACCGAAAAACCGCCACAGACGGCGATAACGACAACGGTGGAGCAAGTATCTGAAAAAAGCGAAAAGCCCGCAGAGACTGCGTTTGTGAGCGAGGTGGCGGAGGCAGAAACAACGACTGAAGCGCCAAAGAAAGAAGTGCCCGTAGTTCAAGAAAATGTTACGGAAGAATGCACCGAAATCACCGAAGAAGTTATCAGTACCAAACCGAAAGACGAAACCGTCGAATGTATTGACGAAGGCGACCAAAACCTTGTGGAATACAAACCGCAGATCGGCGGTCAGCAAAATCCCTTCGAGAATGACACCCCAACCGAGATCGATGACAGACCTGTCGAGGACTACATCGGCGAAGGCGAAGACCGTCCCGGCGAAGGAAAGCACTTCTGATACCAATATCGAGAAAAAGTCGAGCAAAAGCTCGGCTTTTTCTTGTGCAGTAGGGTATGACGATACTTGCACATATTGACATTTATCTATGTATCTGCTATACTATATATAGATAAATGTCTATGGGAGGTGCCTTGATGGACGAAATGAAAACAGCACTCATTTTCAAAGCGTTCTGCGATGAAAACCGCATCCGTATTTTGAAGATGCTCCGAAGCGGAGAAAAGTGCGCCTGCAAGATGCTTGAGGAACTGAACGTGACCCAGCCCACGCTGTCCCACCACATGAAGATCCTTTGCGACTCCGGCGTTGTGGTTGGTCGCAAGGAAGGTAAATGGATGCACTACTCTATTTCGGGCGAGGGAGCGAAGATTGCAAAGGATTTGCTAAAGGAACTGACGTCCGCCGATTGTGGATGCAGAGAAGAAAAAGGATGAATGATACAAGTATGAAAGATGAATGTTTGATTTGCGGTGCACCGCTTAAATATTTGGAAACCGAACAGCAGATGGAATGTGCCATCTGCCACAAAAAAGAAAACAGCAATACGATATGCAAAAACGGTCATTACGTGTGCAACGAATGCCACACCGGAGGAATGGACAGCATCATCGGTCTGTGTCTTTCGGAAAAGTCAAAAAATCCGATTGAGATCATTCAAAAGATGATGGCGCTGCCGTTTTGCCATATGCACGGTCCCGAGCATCACGTTATGATCGGCTCGGCGCTTCTAACTGCCTATAAGAATGCCGGCGGCAAGATCGATTTGCCCAAAGCCCTATCCGAAATGCAAGCACGGGGCAAAAAGGTTCCCGGCGGTGCTTGCGGTTTTTGGGGAGCTTGCGGTGCGGGGGTGAGCGCGGGAATGTTTGTGTCCATCGTGACAGGCTCCACTCCGCTTGCAAAGGAAGCGTGGGGCCTCTCCAATAAAATGACCGCCTCTGCTCTTGGTGCAATCGGTGAGGTTGGCGGTCCGCGTTGTTGTAAACGAAATTCTTATATAGCCATTATTAAGGCGGTGGAGTTTGCTAAAGCATATCTCGGCGTTGAAATGGAGCTCGGCA
>JAZNGR010000083.1:0-6352 GCA_045576575.1 Eubacteriales bacterium | reverse complement strand
CTTATTATTTTACCAATATTCAATGGGAATTGCAAGAGTTTTTTGCGTTTCAGCGGAGAATTTTTTGTAGTATATCATATTTTTTTAAAAAAGTCCATTATTGACAATAAACCACAAGATATAGTATAATTAATCAATATGAGTTTAAGTATATTGTGTAGGAGGACCCAATGGCAAGAAAGAATGAGTACAACGACGACAGTATCGTCAAACTGAAAGGGCCGGACCAGGTACGCCTGCGTCCCGGTGTTATTTTCGGCTCCGACGGTCTGGATGGCTGTCAGCACGCCATTTTTGAAATTCTTTCCAACTCCATCGACGAAGCCCGTGAAGGCTACGGCAACAAAATCACCGTTACCCGTTTCAAAGACGGTTCGGTGGAAGTGGAGGACTTTGGTCGCGGTGTGCCGGTAGGCTATAACCAGCGCGAAGAACGGTTCAATTGGGAACTGGTCTATTGCGAATTATATGCCGGCGGCAAATATAATACCAACCAGGGTCAAAACTATGAATACTCTCTGGGTCTCAACGGTCTGGGCGCCTGCGCCACCCAATTCTCCTCGGAGTATATGGATGTCACCGTCTATCGGGACGGCAAAAAGCACAGTCTGCATTTTGAAAAGGGCTTCAACATCGGCGGCTTGACCGAAGAGCCCTTCAGCGGCAAGCGCACCGGTACCGTCACCCGCTGGAAACCCGATCGGGATGTTTTTACCGATATTGCGGTGGATGCCTCTTATTACGAAGACATTCTGCAAAAGCAGGCGGTGGTTAATGCGGGGCTGACCTTCATCTTCAAGAACGAAGCAGAAAAAGGCTTTGAGACCAAAGAATATTGCTATAAAGAAGGAATCACCGACTATGTGCGGGAACTGCTTGGCGAAGATTCCCTTTCGCAACCGGTCTTTTGGCAAGATGAGCGAGTCGGACGCGATCGGGAAGATCGCCCCGAATATAAAGTCAAGCTTTCCTGCTGCGTTGCCTTCTCCAATCGGGTCAACCTCATTGAATATTATCACAACTCCAGCTTTCTGGAGCACGGCGGCGCGCCGGACAAGGCCGCAAGGGCCGCCTTTGTGGCGGAAGTAGACGCCTATCTCAAGAATAACGGCAAATATAATAAGGGCGAGAGCAAGATCACCTTCAACGATGTTGCCGACTGCCTGGTTTTGGTCTCCAACTGCTTCTCCACCATTACTTCTTACGAAAACCAGACCAAAAAGAGCATTACCAATAAATTTATTCAGGAATGCACCACCGACTTTTTGCGGCAAAACCTGCGGATCTTCTTTATTGAAAATCCCAATGAAGCCCAAAAGATCACCAATCAGATCCTAGTGAACAAGCGCGCCCGTGAAAAGAGCGAAAAAGAGCGCATCAATGTGAAGAAGGCGCTCTCGGGCTCCATTGATATGACCAACCGCATCCAGAAGTTTGTGGATTGCCAGACCAAGGATGTCACCAAGCGAGAGATCTATATTGTGGAGGGTGACTCTGCGCTGGGCTCCTGTAAGCAGGGGCGGGACAGCTCTTTCCAGGCCATTATGCCGGTCCGCGGTAAGATCCTTAACTGCTTGAAAGCCGATTACAGCAAAATCTTCAAAAGCGAAATCATTACCGATCTTTTGAAGGTTTTAGGCTGCGGGGTGGAGATTAGCGGCAAAACCGCCAAAGGATTGCAGAGTTTTGATCTTTCTGCCCTGCGCTGGAATAAGATCATCATCTGCACCGATGCGGATGTGGACGGATTCCAGATTCGTACTCTGATCCTGACCATGCTCTATCGGCTGACGCCCACCCTCATTGACGAAGGGTATGTTTATATTGCAGAATCTCCCCTTTACGAAATTACAGATAAAACGAAGAAAGCCACTTATTTTGCCTATACCGAAAAGGAAAAGGAAGAGATCCTCGGCAAATTAGAGGGTCATAAAATCAAAATCATGCGGAGCAAAGGTCTTGGTGAGAACGAGCCGGACATGATGTGGGAAACCACCATGAACCCCGAGACCCGCCGTCTCATCAAGGTCACTCCTTCCGACGCGGAAGAGACCGCGCAGATCTTCGATATTCTTTTGGGCGACAATCTGGCCGGCAGAAAAGACCACATCGCCACCTACGGTCATCTTTATCTGGATGACTTAGACTTATCTTAAGGAGGAACTATGGCTAAGAAAAAACAAACCGAAAAAGTCTATATTGAAAAAGAGCCCATCCTCCGCGGCGTGGTAGAGACCTTAGAGACCAACTATATGCCTTATGCCATGAGTGTCATCCTCTCCCGCGCTATTCCAGAAATTGACGGATTGAAGCCCGCTCACCGCAAACTGCTTTATACCATGTATAAAATGGGACTGATGACCGGCGATTTGGTAAAAAGCGCCAATATCGTGGGTTCCACCATGCGTCTGAACCCTCATGGCGATGCCGCTATTTATGAGACCATGGTCCGTCTTTCCCGCGGAAACGAGGCGTTGCCTCTTCCCTTTGTGGAGTCCAAGGGCAACTTCGGCAAGGTCTATTCCCGCGATATGGCCTATGCCGCCGCTCGTTATACCGAGGCAAAACTGGCCCCCATCTGTAAGGAACTCTTCGGCGATATCGACAAAGAGACCGTTACCTTTGTGCCGAACTACGATAATTCCACCACCGAACCGACCCTTTTGCCGGTTTCCTTCCCTACCATCCTCACTACCCCCAATCAAGGTATTGCGGTGGGTATGGCATCTAATATTTGTTCTTTTAATCTGGGCGAAGTTTGCGATACGGTGATCGCCCTGATGGAAAACCCCGACCATCCCATTGAGCAGACCATGCCCGGTCCCGATTTTTCCACCGGCGGTCAACTTTTGGTCAATCAATCTCAAATCAAAGAAGTCTATGAGACCGGACGTGGCTCCATTCGGGTGCGTGCCAAATACACCATCGAGCCCAAAGGCAATATGATCACCATTACCGAGATCCCCTATACCACCACTGTGGAAGCCATTATTGATAAAGTAATCGAGCTTTATAAGGCGGGAAAACTGCGGGAGCTGGGTGACATCAAGGATATGTCCGATAAGACCGGTATGCGGATCTCCATCGAAACCAAGCGGGGCAGTGATCCGGAGAAGCTGATGACCAAGCTCTTTAAGATGACCCCTCTGGAGGATACCTTCGGCTGTAACTTCAATGTATTGATCGGCGGAACGCCCATGGTCTTGGGGGTTCGCCAATTGATTGAAGAATGGGTGGCATTCCGCAGTGAATGTATCCGCAACCGCAGCCATTATATCAAGAGCCGCGCCATGGAGCGTCTGCATCTCTTGAAGGGTCTTAAAAAGATCCTTTTGGATATCGATAAAGCCATCGAAATTGTTCGCGGCACCGAGCGGGACGAAGAGGTTGTTCCCAACCTGATGATCGGATTCGGCATTGATGAAGAGCAGGCGGAATATGTAGCAAACATCAAACTGCGCCATCTGAATAAAGAGTATATTCTCAAGCAGTTGGACGAGATCGAGGCGTTGGAAAAAGAGATTGCTGAGATGGATTCGATCCTCAACAGCCGCACTAAAGTGAAAAAACTGATCGCCGCCGACCTCAAGCGAGTGAAAAAGCAATACGATTCTGACCGCAAGACCGAGTTGGTCTATGACGATCAAATCCAGGAGATCGACGAAGAGGATCATATTGAAGATTATCCTGTTACCTACTTCCTCTCTATGGAAGGCTATTTCAAAAAGATCCAGCCCAACTCCCTGCGGATGAACAGCGCCCAAAAGTATAAAGACGGTGATTCTTTGCGGCGTGCGGTGGAGTCTACCAACAAAGCAGAGTTGATTTTCTTCACCTCCATGCAGAATGCTTATAAAACCAAGGGCTATGAATTTGAAGATACCAAAGCAAGTCTTTTGGGAGATTATCTGCCCGCCAAATTGGAGATGGAGCAAGGGGAAACAGTCGTGGCTATGGCCGTCACCTCCGATTACAGCGGCGATATGCTCTTCTTCTTTGAGAACGGCAAAGCCGCCAAAGTTCCGCTCTCCTCTTATAAGACGGTTACCAACCGTAAGCGGTTGATCAATGCCTATAGCGACAAATCCCCCCTCGCTGCCACCACACAGATCACCACCGATCAGGATCTGGTGCTGATCTCTTCCAATCAAAAGGCGCTGGTGGTCAACTCCGCATTGATCCCTGCCAAATCCACCAAATCCACCCAGGGCGTTACGGTTATGACCCAAAAGGGCAAGCACGCTCTCCAAAAGGTGCATACGGTAGAAGAGTTGGAACTGACCAATCTCTCCTATTATCGTACCAAAAACATCCCCGCGGTGGGTCATCTGCTGCGTCAACAGGATTTGCCGGATCATCAGGTGAAACTTTTTGAGGAATAAAAAATGTCCCGAAGGCGCGCTTGCGCCTTCGGGAACGTTCTTTACTTTTGACGATTAGTCGTTGCAGCAGCAAACGAGCAGGATGATCACCAGAATCACGATCCAGCAGCTATTGTTCTCGAACAGATCATTAAAGCAACCGCACATATGTCTTCCCTCCTTGTGGTTATTTGTTGTATCCTATGAGGAAAGGCAAAGATGTGTGACGGAAAGGAAAAACCATGTCAGAAAAAATCTATTCCATTAAAATCAAAGAGGCCTTCAACGAAAAATGCGGATGCCCGGTCTGCACCCTTCGGAATCTTTTGGAAAAGGATGAGATCCAGCGGATCTTAGGCGCCGCCATGATGGAGCCGGATATCCGCAAAGAGACCAATAAAAAGGGTTTTTGCAAGAGCCATTTGGAAAAATTACTGACCGCCGGCAATAAACTGCCTTTGGCGCTGATGCTCTCTACCCATCTGGACGAATTGGACAAAAAACTCTTCAAAGGAGGCAGCAAAAAGGCAAGCGGTGCCTATGCTGATGCCCGCAAGAGCTGCTATCTTTGCAGTCGGGTGGCGGGTTTTATGAACAGCGTCGCCGATAATATCTGCTATCTCTATTCCGCAGAAAGCGATTTTCGCGCCCTTTTCGGGGAGCAGGAATATTTCTGTAAAACCCACAGCACCAAGCTGCTGGAAATGGCAGAAAAAACCTTGAGCAAAAAGGATCGCATCGCCTTTGCCGACGCATTGACCGCCATTAATAAAAAATACATTGACACTTTAAAAGAGGATCTGGACTGGTTCTGTAAGAAATTCGATTATCGCTATGAAAAAGAGGATTGGAAAAACGCCAAGGATTCCATCGAGCGAACCGTTAAGTATCTTTCCTAATTATAATATATGAAGGATTTTAATACGCATAAAAAAGAGCGGGTCACCCCCATCTATTACTCACCCATGGAAGAACTTTTATCGGCACTGACCCATGGGGTGGGTGCCCTTTTCGGGGTAGCGGCTCTCATATTGATGACCATTCGCGCGGTGGGAGTTCCTTTGGCGGTGGTGGCATCGGCGATCTACGGCTTTGCTCTGATCAGTCTTTTCACCATTTCTACCCTTTCTCATGCCCTTACCAACCGCAGCGCCAAAAAGGTTTTTCGGATCCTGGACCACGCCACCATCTTTCTCTTGATCGCCGGCACCTATACCCCGGTAACACTGATCACTCTAAAAGGGGCTTTAGGCTGGACCATCTTTGGAATCCAATGGGGCATCGCCGCCCTCGGCATCACCTTTGGTTCGATTTCTTTGGATCGGTTTAAAAAAATCACCACTCCCCTCTATATCCTGATGGGCTGGGCCATTATTTTAGCTGCTTATCCCCTGATCCAAAATATGGATCCCGCGGGGCTGATCTACCTTTTGGGTGGCGGCATCTTCTATACCGTCGGTTCCCTATTTTATCAAATCAAAAAGCCCAATATGCATTTTCTTTGGCACCTTTTTGCGCTGATCGGCGCGGTTCTCCAATTTGTTGCTGTTTATAATTTTGTATTAGTTTAAAAGGGTTTCTCCGCAGAGAAACCCTTTCATTTTTTGCCAAAACGGTTACAGGTTTGTAACTTTTTCGCCGAAAAACTTGACATTTTGGCGAATATAGGCTATACTGTGTAACGGTTTTGTAATCTTTTTCCGCAAAACCGCATAAATAGAAATAGAACGATCCAAAATAAGGATGAGAACTAAATGGAAATTTGTTCCTCATCACGAAAAAGGAGAACATTTTATGCTGAAACTGAAAGAAAGGCTTCTGAGCCTTTGGCAGAAGGCACTTCCCTTCTTTGCCAAGACTGCCGATGCTTGCCGCACCGGCGCGAAGCTGATCGCAGGATATGCGCAAAAGGCAGGGCGGTTTTTAGGGCGTCATCGAGTTCCCACCACCAAGTCGGATCGTAGCCATGTCGTTCTGTGAGCCACGGGGTT
>JAZNGR010000082.1:0-3897 GCA_045576575.1 Eubacteriales bacterium | reverse complement strand
ACGGTGATCAGCGCAAGATATACGCCCAAAAGGTCATACAATTCCGGCAGATAAGCATGCATAAACATCTGCACAATGGTTACAAAGCCGGCGATGATAACAATATAGCAAGGAATCCGCACGGTATCGGGAATGATCTTCCGCAAGAGCGAGATCACTACATTGGAGCAGATCAATACTGCCATGGCAGCAAGCCCCATGGCAAAGGCGCCGATGACCGTTTGGGTGGTTGCCAGGGTGGGGCAGGTGCCCAGCACCAATACAAATACGGGATTTTCAAGGAGCAGACCCTTAACCAAAACCGATAAATTACTGTTCTTTTTCATCTCAAGCCCCTCCTTCCAATGTTTTTACCGTTTCTAAGATCCGACCCACCGCGGTGGTATAACCGTTGGTGGTCAGAGTAGCGCCGCTGATGGCGTCGATTTCTTTAAAATTGGTTTCATCTTTGCCGTTGAACTGGCTGTAGAACGACGGCTCGGCGCAAACAGAGCCGATGCCCTCGGTCTCATACTGCTCCAAGGTCTCGCAGGCAATGATCTTGCCGGCGGGGGTGACCGATGCCCGCAGGAGAATGGGCTTACCCGAAGGATCGTAATACTTATCGCCGTTGATGCCGAAGCCCGAAGCCTTGATGGTAACGACATAGTTGCCGCTGGCGGTCTTTTCTACTTTGGTTACAGAAGAATGAAGTTCCTTGCCCGAAACATCCAGTTCCGAAGCGGACGAACCGGCCACAACGGCGGCAAGCGCTTCATCCAACACAAACTCTTCGCCCTTTTGGAAGACCATGCCGCTGCCGTTATCCGCGATATAGACCGCGGAAACGCCTTCCAATTCTTCCACCATAAACCAAGGAGTAAAAGCACCCTCGGCGGCGGGAAGAACCGCAGAAAGATGGTCTTTCAAAATCTCTTCTTCGCTGCGTAGATCCACCGAACCGCCACCTAAAATAACAGCGGCATTGAGGGCATCCTTTACTGCGTTGCGGTAGCCCAAGGTGGTTTTGGTGGCAGAAGCGACGGTATCCACCGTATCAATATCGCTAAGGGTCTTGCCAACGGTATTTTCACCATAGGTTTTTTCATAACCCAAGGTCTCGCTGCTTCCCAAGCAGGTGGCGCCGGTGACGGTTCCGCCGGCATCTACACCGCACATGATCACCATGCCGGTGGAATAACCGGCGGTGGTCAGTTTCACCACATATCCGCCCTTGCTCTCGGCATACACTTCGGTCACCGTTTCGGGCAGGGTATAAGAAGAAATGTCCATCAGGGTAAACTCTTCGCCCTCGGGCATTACCACCAAAAGCGCCTCATTGGCGGCGGCGGATTCATTTTTTTCAATAATGGGCGCGGTCAGCATATTGGTTGCAGAGAGCAACAACGCCACCACCGCGCAGATGGCGGTCAATGCAAGAATGCTTTTTACATATTTATTCATGCCTTTTTCCCTCCAAACACTTTACGGGGGGTCCAAGCCTCAATATAGGGGTTGAGAATGTTCATCAGCAGGATGGCAAAGGAAACACCCTCGGGATAATTTCCCCAAAGACGGATCAGTACCGTAATAATACCGGCGCCGAGACCAAAGATCAGCTTGCCGGCGGGAGTGGCGGGCGAGGTCACATAATCGGTTGCCATAAAGATCGCGCCCAGGAACAAGCCGCCCGAAAGAATGTATGCAAGGGCGATGGTGAGATCCCCCTGCACCGCAAAGGTGAAGAGGAAAACGGTTGCAATGTATGCTACCGGCAGATGCCAAGTAATCACCTTGCGCGCCAAGAGATAAACAAAACCGATCAACAACGCCAGCACGCTGGTTTCACCGATACTGCCGCCGCATTTTCCCACAAACAGTTCCAAAAGATTGGGGACGGTTCCCTCGCTGAGTTGCACCAAGGGAGTGGCGGAAGCGGTCGCATCCAAGGGGAATGCCGCCTGCGCCATATTGCCGAAGGCGATCAGCATAAAGACGCGACCGGTAATGGCGGGGTTGACCATATTGCAACCGATGCCGCCGAAGAAGCATTTCACGATCACAATGGCAAACACCGTCCCTACCACCGCCTGCCAAAGAGGCAGATTGGCGGGCAGGTTCAACGCCAGCAACAATCCGGTAACCACCGCACTCCAATCGCCGACGGTTTGTTCTTTTTTGATGATGAAATTAAAGAGCGCCTCGCTGAGTACTGCAGTTGCAATACAAGTAATGACTACCCAAAGGGCAGAAATTCCGAAGAGGGCAATGCCCGCCGCGGTAGCAGGCAGAAGAGAAAAGACCACATCCCGCATAATGCTCCGTGTAGAGCGGCCGCTATGCAGATGGGGAGAGACAGAAATATGCAGTTTTTCCATTATTTCGCATCCTCCTTTTGGGCGGCGCGGGCAGTTTTCAACATCGCCTTTGCCATTTTATTGGTCTGAACCAAGGGGCGGGCAGCAGGGCAAATAAATGCACAGCAACCGCACTCCATGCAGGCATCCACACCCCATTTTTCCATGGCGGAAGTATCTCCCGCCTCCAAAGCGCGCTCGATGGCGCTGGGGTTGATGCCGAAGGGGCAATGATTATAGCAACCGCCGCAACGGATGCATGCCGTCTCTTTGGCGGGAGTTGCGTCCTTTTTATTAAACGCCAGAATCGCGTTGGTGTTCTTCAAAACAGGTGCGCTGAGATCAGGCACCGAAACGCCCATCATGGGTCCGCCATACAGCACCTTGCCCGGTTCTTCTTTAAAGCCGCCGCAGAAGGCGAAAACTTCTTCCATGGCGGTGCCCACGGGAACGATGACATTCTTGGGTTCTGCTACCGCGCTGCCGTCAACGGTAATGCCTTTTTCCACCAAGGGCATGCCGGTTTTGAGATAAGCACCGATAGAGGCGAGGGTAGTGCAGTTGCAAACAATGCAGCCCACATCCAAGGGCAGCTTCCCCACCGGAATCACCTTTCCGGTGGTATGATAAACCAATACCTTCTCACCACCCTGGGGATAAACGGCGGGTAACGCCACCACCTTCACGCAAGGGTCGCTTGCTGCCAATTCCTTCATTTTGGCGATGGCGCTCTTTTTATTATTCTCGATGCCGATGATTACCTTGCGGATACCAAGATGCTCTTCCAGCGCCCGAAGGGCATAGGCCATATCTTCGGCACGCTCGGTCATGGTCAAAGAATCGCTGGTGATATAGGGCTCACATTCGGCACCGTTGATCACCAATTCTTCGATCTTTTCGGGCTCTACATTAAACTTCACATAAGTGGGAAATCCGGCGCCGCCAAGACCCACAATACCGCTCTTGCGAATGGCGTCCACCAATTCCTCTTTATTGGTCACCACCGGAGGCGCAATGGCGGGATCCACGGTCTGCGCACCGTCTGTTTCAATCACAATAGACGGAACCTTTTGCCCATTGGATTGCATCCGCGGCTCGATGGCCTTTACGGTTCCCGAAACACCGGAATGGACCGGCGCCGAGATATAGCCTGCCCCCTCGGCCAGAAGGGTTCCCACATCCACATGGTCCCCCACCTTCACCACCGCCGACGCAGGGGCGCCGATATGCATCCCCAAGGGGACGGTTACGGTTTTGGGGGTGGGCAATACCGCCGCGGCGGTATCGGCGGTATTTTTTCTGTGGGGCACATGGACCCCATGAAGAGAAAATGCCATTTTTAAACCTACCTTTCAAAAAAATGCTTCAAACATTTTTAGTGTTCACAATTTGCCATTATATAATATATAATTTTTTAAGTTTTCTGTCAACATTTATTGATTGGATAAAATGGAATTTCCCGTATTCATCAAAAAATTGTACCAATCTAGCCAAAGCATTGAGACTTGAACCGGATTTTGGAACACATCTTTTTCGCTTGACTTTGTTAAAATACTCGCAA
>JAZNGR010000081.1:0-5250 GCA_045576575.1 Eubacteriales bacterium | reverse complement strand
ACGGCCCGGGAAGATACGTAATGCCAACATAACTAAAACGACCATCTTGCGATGGTCGTTTTAATTATTTAAAAAACGCACTCGTTTAAAGAACTGTGCGATATTTTATGTGTGTGCAAGCACCGTGAAGAGTCGGGAATTAAAATAAATAAGACCCGCTTTGATTTCAAAGCGGGTCTTAAACTTTTAAATGGAACGAAATGACATAAAGCATAATTGCTTTACAGTAATATTGGAGGTAAAATGGCAGGAAATACCTTATTTCACCAGCGGGATTGGATGTTTTCCTATCGGGTTGGTGCTTTGATCTATCATAATAACCATCTTTTAATGCAACGCTCCGCAGGCGCTGCTGGATATGCCCTGCCGGGCGGGGAAGTGGCATTCGGTGAATTCTCCGATGAAAGCCTTGCCCGCGAATTAAAAGAAAAATTGGGCATTGCAGTCCGCGTCGGTCGCCTTTGCTTTGTGGCAGAGCAGTTCTTCGAGGGAGAGAAGCCCTGCCAGCAGATCAACCTATTCTACCTTGTGGAACTGAAAAATAAAGAAGACCTGCCCCAAGGCACTTTCCACCCCCTCGACGACTTCGGCCGCGAGCGCAGCGAATTGGAATTTACCTGGATCCCGGTAGATCAGTTGGAAAAGACCAAGATCTACCCCGCCTGCATCCGCCCCTACCTGAAGGAGCTACCTTCACACCCTATTCACTTAAATGACCGCTGAAAACAGGCAGACCAAAAAGAGGTGCAAATGCACCTCTTTTTTCGTTCTTTTTCTCACCATCGGCATATCACATATTATAGCCAATGGTGAGAGAAAAAAACGTCTGCATCTGCTTTGAGCGGTCTTATTATATTTTTCTTGTATTCTTCTCTAAAATATGGTAAACTAAATTTGCGACACAAGTGAATAGAACCCAATGTTGAGGTGCATTTTTACTATTGGTAAAAATGCAGCTCTGTTTTCGTATCTCAATGTTGGGTAGAAAACTTGTGTCGCAGCAAAAAAGAGCTTGCGTTTTTCAGTGCGCAAGTTCTCTTGCGCACTTTTTTGTTATTAGGAGGAAAAAATGAAAAAAAGAAAAGTTTTATCATCCATTTTGACAATAACTATGTTGATTTCTATGTTGTCGTGCTTTATGGTGTCTGTTTCTGCTGATTATGGAAATTTTTCTACTCGTTTGGATTCAAACGGAGGAGTGGTTATCACGAGGTGCTACACATCAGCTTCTGGTGATTTATTGATTCCTACGACCATTTACGGTCGTTCGGTGACAGCCATTGATCCGCACGCCTTTGAAGATTGCTCACTATTGACTTCGGTGACGATCCCCAATAGTGTGACTATTATTGACTCTTATGTTTTTTCTGGTTGTTCAGGCTTAGTCTCGGTGTCTATTCCCAATAGTGTAATTAGCATTAATGTTTGTGCCTTTTCTGGTTGTTCAAGTCTTACTTCGATAGAAATTCCCGATAGTGTGACCTATATTGGAATGTCAGCTTTTGAGAATTGCTCAAGTTTAGTTTCGATTGAAATCCCCGCATCTGTAAGAAATATTGGAGGTTCTGTTTTTTCTGGTTGTGCGAACTTAACTTTGATTAATGTTGAGAGTGGTAATCTGCATTTTTCTTCTGTAGATGGCGTTTTATTTGATAAAAATCAAGCAACTTTATATAGCTACCCTGCAAAGAAAACTGAGGCAGTGTACATTGTTCCAAATAGTGTGACTCTTATTAATAGCTCTGCATTTTTCGGGTGTCTAAACTTGATTTCTGTATCACTTCCCGAAGGTTTAACTCACATAAATAATGCGGCTTTTGAAAACTGTATAAGGCTTGCATCAATAATCTTTCCAAATAGTTTGACTTATGTGGGTGGTTCTGCTTTTAAAAATTGTGACAGTTTGTTCTCTATTTCTATTCCGAATAATGTGAAAACAATTGGGAAATCTGCATTTTGTAATTGTGATAGTTTAACTTCAGTAATTATTGGTAATGGAGTCACCAGTATTGGCGAAGATATATTTGCTTATTGTTCTGAGTTGTCTTCAATAAATCTTGGTTCTAGTTTAACCACTATTGGAGATAATGCTTTCTATCATTGTTATAGTTTAAATTCCGTGTTGATACCAAATAGTGTAGTTTCCATCGGTGATGCGGCATTTAAAGGGTGTTCGAATTTAATCAAAGTAACTATCGGTGATAATGTGACTAGTATAGGCGCTGAAGCCTTTTTGTGGTGTAACAATTTACAAGAAATAACATTGCCGTTTATTGGTGATTCTAAAAATGATACAGGTTATTTTGGATACATTTTTGGTGCGCCCAATTTTTCGAAAAATAATGATTATGTTCCAACGTCCTTAAAAAAAGTTGTAATTACAAAAGCGCCTACTATAGGATCTAGTGCTTTTTATGGGTGTAAAAATTTAATTTCTTTAACAATTCCCAAGAGTGTGACTAGTATTGGTGAAAATGCATTTTATAATTGTACAAGTTTGGTGGAAATATATATTGACGATCTTGGTGCTTGGTGCTCTATTGATTTTGAAAACTCACATTCTAATCCATTACGTTATGCAGATCATTTTTATTTAAATAATGAAGAACTTACAAACTTGGTAATACCGGCTGGAGTGTTTTCTATTCCAAACTATGCTTTTTATGCTTATACTGAATTGACTTCGATTACTTTTCCAGATAGTATAACCACCATCGGTAATTACGCCTTTTATAATTGCACTAGTCTACAAGAACTCGATTTTTCTGCTTCACTATCTATTATTGGAGAAAACGCTTTCGCTAATTCTGGATTAAAGCGAGTTTATTTGCCTTCTTCGGTTGTGCTAATAAAAAAAGGTGCTTTTGATAGCACTTCACTTAAACGGGTTTTCTATGGTAGTGATGAGAATCAATTTGCCGATCTTGGCATTGTGACCAATAATGATCCCTTGACTGGTGCGAAATGGACCTATAACGAATCCGGGTTGGGTGAGCATGTTTATTCTAATGCTTGCGATGCATTTTGTGATGAATGTACAATGAGTCGTATCCCGGCGGATCATGTTTATGATCATGTTTGTGATACACGATGCAATGTTTGTAATGCTTATCGTCCCATCACTCATACTTATGATCATGTTTGTGACTTTGATTGTAATATCTGCGGAGATATCCGTACGGTGCCTGATCATAGTTACGATCATGCTTGCGATACAACCTGCAACATATGTGGAGAAGTGCGTTCTATCACTCATACATTCAGCAACACTTGTGATACAAGTTGCAATATTTGTGGAGCCAATCGCAGTGTGCTGGATCATGTCTACGACAATACCTGCGACATCACCTGCAATATATGTGGAGCGACTCACACCATCACCCATTCTTTTGGCAACTATGTGTATAACAATAATGCTACCTATGAGGCGGATGGTACCAAGACGCGCACCTGCTCCGTTTGTGGACATAAAGAAACGATTACTGCTGCAGGGACAAAATTGCAAAGAAAAAATCCATTTACCGATGTGAAGACCGGTGCATATTATTTTGACTCCGTCCTTTGGGCGGTGGAGAAGGGGATTACCAACGGAACAACTACCACCACCTTTAGCCCCGAGGAGTCCTGCACCCGAGGCCAGATTGTAACCTTCCTTTGGAGGGCAGCGGGGTCCCCCGAACCCACTTCTACTGCGATGCCTTTTACCGATGTAAAAGCAGATGCTTATTATTATAAGGCGATCCTTTGGGCGGTAGAAAAGGGGATCACCACCGGCACAACTGCCACCACCTTCAGCCCTGAAGATTTCTGTACTCGCGGTCAGATCGTTACTTTCTTATGGCGTTCTCAAGGAAAGCCTGCGGTTGCCTATTCCAATCCTTTTACAGATGTTAAGGGTGGGGCATACTATTACGACGCAGTACTCTGGGCAGTAAAAAGCGGTATTACCAACGGAACCTCTGCCAATGCGTTTAGTCCTGAGGATACCTGCACCCGCGCTCAATGCGTTACCTTCTTGTATCGCTGCTACAATTAAATAAAAAATGAGCAGTTCAAACGAACTGCTCATTTTTTTACTTATTTCACCAATCTCTCGATGACCTTATTGTGGAATTCATCGTAGAATTTGGCGTTCTTGGGATAGTGCTTGAAGTCCATGGTCATGCCGGCTTCTTCGTCCAGCCATTTTTTGGTCTCTTCCAAGCCGATCTTTTCAGCCAGCATCTTCAGAAGAGTGCGATCCTGCATGGCTTGATAGAAGACCACCGTACGGATGGATTCAATAGCGCCATCCTTATACGGATAAACTGAATAAGCATCACCGGAGGGATGGGCATGGATGGAATCGCTGCAGAGATAGGGATCGATCTCCAATACGCTCTGAGCGGAGGAGTAGAAATTGAAGCCCCAGGTCATAAAGCCATCAATATCGTTGCGGAACATCTGCAGACCGATGCAGCGGTTGCGGTAACCGGGCATGGCAAAGAACCGGTTGGACACATCAATGGTCTGCACGCAGCAGTAATAGGTCCAGCGCTCATCGATCTTTTCCTCTAAGAAAGGCGCGATATGATCATTGCAGGGGATGGGGATATCCACCAGACCTTTTTTATAAAACTCAATGCTGGAAAGAGCATCGATGATCTTGAACTCTTTCAGATAGGGGGCAACAAACTCCTTGGCAGCCTTATAATGTTCCAGAATATTCTCGTTGGGTTCATCGGAGATGTGGAAATAAGTATTTTCGGCAATGCCAAGATCCTTTAATTTAGCGGTCAGGGCGGGCAGGAACTGCGATAAGAAGTTCTTATAGGAATCGCTCATGGCATCCACATGCCAGCCGAATTCCTTAACTTCCTTGCCATCGATCTCCACCACGATCTTGGGGCAGAACTTGGCGCCCCATTGGGTAAAGAGATGGGCCATCTCAAAATACTTAAAGCCATGGCGCTGACACATTTCCACCCATTTTTCCAGCAGCTCGAAGTCAAAGCTGTATTTCTCGCCGTTCTTCTTGATCTTCACCAGCTGAACAGTCTTACGCTCGCCGTTGATCTGGGTATCCAGCGGGGAAAGTCGGAGGGCCAAGCGGTCTTAGGAAGACAAATAAGGCAGTCAACTCCTTGGCTCACAGAACGACATGGCTACGATCCGACTTCCAGCAGCTCGAAGTCAAAGCTGTATTTCTCGCCGTTCTTCTTGATCTTCACCAGCTGAACAGTCTTACGCTCGCCGTTGATCTGGGTATCC
>JAZNGR010000080.1:0-3342 GCA_045576575.1 Eubacteriales bacterium | reverse complement strand
ATGCATCCCGCATATCTCTGCCGTGAGGAAGTTCCCGCGGAAGTGATCGAGAACGAGAAGAACATCCTCTTGGCTCAGATCAAGAACGATCCTAAGAACGCCAATAAGCCCGAGAACATTCTCGAGAAGATGATTCTCGGTAAGATCGGTAAGTACTATACCGAGAACTGCTTGCTGGAGCAGGCTTATGTTCGTGACGATAAGCTCACCGTCGGCGCCTACCTGAAGCAGGTCAGCAAGGAAGTCGGCTTCGATATCGAAGTGAAGTCCTTTGTTTCTTATGTGAAGGGCGAAGGCCTCGAGAAGAGAGTAGACGACTTCGCAAGCGAAGTTGCCAGCATGAGCAAGTAATTAGATTTTTACCAAGCGACCAAAGACTCTCTTTGGTCGCTTGCATTTAAAAGGAGAGAATAGAATGGCTGAAAAAATTGTTTCTTTAACTCTGGAAGGTAAAGCAAAGCTGGAGGCGGAGCTTGCCGAACTGAAATCGACCAAGCGTGAAGAGATCGCCGAGAAGATCAAGGTTGCCCGCTCCTACGGTGACCTTTCCGAGAACAGTGAATATGATGAGGCTAAAAACGAGCAGGCCATTGTTGAATCCCGTATCGCCACTCTGGAAGCTACCCTGAAGAACGCAGTGATCGTTGAAGACGATGCTGATGTCGCCAGCGGCGCCGATGAGGTTTGGCTGGGAAATACCGTTGTTATTCTGGATATGGAGACCAACGAAGAGTTGACTTATGATATCGTAAGCTCCATCGAGGCCGATCCTATGAACGGCAAGATCTCCGATGATAGCCCTCTGGGCCGTGCAATTCTGGGTTGTTCCGCTGGTCAGGTGATCGATGTGGAAGCTCCCATCGGCACCTTGAGCTATAAGATCATCAGCGTTAAGAAGTAATTGAGGAAGAATTTATGGATCAGAATGTGAATCAAGAACTGTCTTTGAGCGAATTGCTTCAGATTCGTCGGGATAAGTTGTCGGAATTGCAGGCGAACGGAAAGGATCCGTTTGAGATTACCAAGTTTGATGTTGAGCATCATAGCGAGCAGATCAAGGCAGACTTTGAAAACTTCGAAGAAAAAGAAGTTTCCGTTGCCGGCCGTCTGATGAGCAAGCGCGGTATGGGTAAGGTCGTTTTTGCCGATCTGCAGGATGGGGAAGGCCGCATCCAGTTGTTTGTGAAGATCGATGAAGTGGGCGAGGAGGCCTTGGCTGCTTTTAAGAAATACGATATCGGTGATATTGTCGGTGTCAACGGGACTGTTTTTCGTACCCGTATGGGCGAGATCTCTATCCGCGCAAAATCCATTGTGCTGCTGTCGAAATCTCTGCGTCCTCTGCCTGAGAAATTCCATGGTTTGAAGGATCAGGATCTTCGTTACCGCCAGCGCTATGTGGATCTGATGATCAACCCCGAAGTGAAACGTAATTTTGCCATCCGTTCCAAATTCATTCAGTATGTGCGCAGCTATCTCGATAATATGAACTATATCGAGGTTGAAACTCCTGTTTTGAATACCATTGCAGGCGGTGCCGCTGCCCGTCCTTTTATTACCCATCATAATACTCTGGATATCGATATGTATATGCGTATCGCCACCGAACTGCCTCTGAAGCGGCTGATTATCGGTGGTATGGAGCGTGTTTATGAGATTGGTCGTATCTTCCGTAATGAAGGTATGGATCCCAAGCATAACCCTGAATTTACGACTGTTGAACTCTATCAGTCTTATGCCGATTTCCATGATATGATGGATATTGCTGTGGGCATCCTTGCCGGCGCGGCAAAAGATATCCTCGGCACCTATGAAGTGGAATGGATGGGCGAGAAACTGGATCTGACCCCCGGCTGGCGCCGTCTGACGATGGTGGAAGCCGTAAAGGAATATGTCGGTATTGATTTCGGCGCTATCACTGATGATGCAGAGGCTGTAAAAGCCGCCGAATCGGTTGGCGTTGAATTGGCTGATGCCGCCGAAAAGACCTGGGGCAATGCGCTTTATGCTTGCTTCGATCAAAAGGTAGAAGAGCATTTGATTCAGCCCACCTTTATCACCATGTATCCTGTTGAGGTTTCTCCCTTGACCAAGCGGTCCCCCGAGGATCCCCGCTTGACCGAGCGTTTTGAATTGTTTGTTTGCCATAGCGAATTGGCAAACGCTTATTCTGAGCTCAACGATCCCATCGATCAGCGCCAGCGCTTCCAGAAACAGGTTGAGCAGCGCGAGCGTGGTGACGATGAGACCGAGATGATGGATGAGGATTTTCTCACCGCTATGGAATACGGTATGCCGCCCACCGGCGGTATGGGCATGGGCATCGACCGTTGCGTTATGATGCTCACCGGTACCGATACCATCCGCGATGTCATCTTGTTCCCCACCATGAAGCCGCTGGATTAAGAAAAGCCGCTATTTACAAGGGATTTCGCGGTACGCTTAACTGAGTTTACCCACGATTTACCCATTTTGAACAATTAAAGACCGGCTATATGACCAATCCCCGCTTCTACCTTTTGGGTTGCGGGGATTGATTTCCCATTTTTATTTAGCATCATAATGATTTGTGGATGAGAAAATATGCAAAAAATGTTGAATGTTTAATTGAAACATGATATAATTTCTTTGCATACTATATACTGATGATGGTAAATAATCGTTGTCATTATGCAAATTCATACAAAAGGGGAAGGAATATGACAAACAAAAGAAGTTTTTTACATCTTGTCAGTATAACGTATGGCGTAATGCTAATGTTGCTCATCCTAGTTTGTTTGCTCGAGAAGATAGAGAACGTAACTGGTGTTATTGATAAATTCAACGACATTATGGTTCCTACAACAATCACTTTTGCAGCCACCATTGTTCTTCCGGCACTGGAAGATAAGAGTAATACGCCTCGCTACGGAGTTTACTTATTGTTACTTATCATTGGCTGCGCTCTTATGTACATAGCAGACTTCTCAATTGATTACATTGTTTATTCTTTTGCGGAAATCTTGGTAACAGCTGTGACAATTTGGTTTTCTGCGTTAGTATATTTTGAAATGAATCAGGATAAAAATAAAGATGTGGCCGAGTCTGGACTTTCTGGAAAGGAGGATAACGAATGAAAATCTTAATCTTGATTTGCATTATCTACTACTTAATTGTTGTTATTACTCCTCTCCTTGTTTCAAAAATTCAAAAGCAAAAAGAGATCAAAACTCCTGCGTCATTACGGATAATGAAATATGTTAAAAACAAGAATCATGATCAAGATGCATATGATTATTTTATGACGTTTTATAAAGAAAAGTTATTCCCCAATTTTCTTGGAGTGCTTGAAAAAATAGATAT
>JAZNGR010000079.1:0-12683 GCA_045576575.1 Eubacteriales bacterium | reverse complement strand
TAAGCCCGCTTGCCCTCCGACTTGAGATTTTCTTGAATTTATTTTTTTCGGGGATTTTCGGGGATGGTTTGGCGGGTCAGATGATGGTGTCCAGCACCTTGAGGGCGCGTTCCTCTTCTCGGGGGTAAAGGTGGGAGTAAGTGTTCCAGGTAATCTCGATTTTTGAGTGGCCGAGCCGGCGGGCGATCTCCTGAATATTGATTCCCTCATTTGCCAAGAGCGAAGCGTGGCTATGGCGGAAGTCGTGGATGCGGATAGATTTAAGCTCTGCCATTTCGGCATAGAGGGCATTGCGATTGTTGACAGTGCTATCGCGCAGGGTATCGGGGCCGCCGCAGATCCGCCAAGCGGCAGAAAAGCCGGGGGCGGCGCCGCACCGCTTGCGGTGCTCCTTCAGGATCTGCATCAGAGGCGCCGGGATCTGAATATCACGGATGGAGCTGCGATTTTTGGGCGGGGTCTCCCGATCTTCGCCCTTCAGCTTCTGGCAGATGCTGCGGCGGATCTTGAGGGTTCGGTCTTGGATATCGGACCATTTCAGCGCATAGATCTCGCCTTTGCGGGCGCCGGTAAAGAAGGCGATGCAGAAAAATACATAATAGTGCCATTCGTAGAAGCCGGAACTCTCTGCCGCTGATCGTGCAGAGGAGTGGAAGCGGCGCCATTCATCGGCAGTATAATAGTTAATTTCCTTTGGCGCGGCATATGCATCTCTGAAGCGCTCAATTTTATCAAGAGGGTTTTGCGGGATATAATCCATTTTCACAGCATATTTCATCGCTGTATTAAATGCCTTGAAGATATTTTTTCTGGTATTCAGAGCAAGGTTTTTTCTTTCGATCTCATCCTTCCAGATCTCAAGCATTGGGGTATTGATCTTGGTGAGCTTTTTATCGGCGAAGAAGGGCATAATATGGAGCTTGGTGATACGCTGTTCTTTATCCAGCGTGCTTTCGCGGATGGTTTGGCGCCGCCGGGCTATATATTCAGCGTAAAGATCGCGATAGGTAAGCGCGGCAGTATGCGGAGCTTCTTTGATGGTTATGGCCAGCTGCCGCTCGAGGGCTTTGGCCTGATCCATACCGTAGGCAGTGCGCTCGATCTGCTTATATTCGCCGGTGGGGGTGCAGTAGTTTACCCGGACCCGGTATTTCTGAAGGCCGTCTTTCTTGCCGGAGACTTTGGTGATAGGCATATTATTTCCTCCTTTCGTAAAAATAGGGGCTTGTTTTTCGCAGTGTATTTGATAGAATTAGAGGCGGCGGAAGGGTTCTTGCTCTCTCCTACCGCCACCTCCTTATGGGGCAGCCCTCTTGGTGATATCCGGTCACCGAGGGGGCTTTTGTTTTTAATAGTCAGTAAAAATCATATAACCAACGGCAATGCCGAAAATATAAGATATTACATCAATGTAGGAACCGGAGCCGCTGATCATCCATTGTATGACATAGATAATCAATAAAATTGCTAATACAACTATAATGGAGATTCCGGTTATGTACCGCGCAAGCTCTTGCGCATCAGAACGCCCGACATTTTCTAAAATAGCGTTGGTGACAAATGCAGAAACACCGTTTATTGCGGAAAAATAGAATAAATTAAAAAGAAGGGTTCTTGTTATGGTGGATACCAAAGCTCCGATGACGGGGACTTTGGCTAAAAGATCAAACAGGAGGGAGAGCAAAAGATTGGAGATTATCCCGGTTAAGGTGAATGCGATTAGCGCCAAAATGGCGATCAAAATTGCAAAAAAGACGGTTGCTATCTTTGAAGGATGATTTTTTTCCATATAATTCTCACTTTCTGTTTCGGCGTTGTTCAACAACAATGCCTGCGATACGGATCGGGAGTTCCTCGATCTCTTTGTTGGTATAGGTGTGGGGTTCGAAATCAGGGTTGAGCGGGCGGAGGGTAATGCCGCGGGCGGAGCGGATGAGCCGCGTGAGGGTGGCATCGTAGCCATTGACATAGGCCACCACATCGTCACCGGTCTCGGCGGTCTCCTGGCGGCGCACAATGACAATATCACCGTCCATATATTCGGGGTACATACTGTTGCCGGAAACCAACAGGGCGAAATATTCAAAGCCGGAGCGGGTCATTCTATCCGACAGTTCGATCTCATCAATAATGTCCTCCACTGCCTCGATGGGAATGCCGGCAGGAACCTTTCCCAAAACGGGGATCTTGCTCCCTGCGGTCAGATGCTCGTGGAGAGGGGAGAGGTTGGAATCGTCTCTGTGCAAAATGAAATCGATACTGCAATTAAAGATATCGGCAAGGAGTTTAAGGGTATTTGTATCAACATCTATTTTGCCGTTTTCCCAATAACTTAATGTGTTTTGGGCAACGCCAATGCGAGTGGCTAAATCGACTTGCGTCAGCCCTATTCTTTTCCGAAGTTCGCGTATTCTGTTTGTCAAAAATATCACATCCTTTGCTATCAGTTTAATTGATAATCTTGGAAAAATCAATGCATTATCAAAAAGTTTGATAAAAATACTTGACAACGAGGATATTCAGTGATACGATAATATCGAAAAAATTGATATTCCATGGTTGTTGAATGGCGAGGTTAGAAAATATCTTGCTTTATTTTTTAACAAGAAATATCAAATAATTTGATATAAGAGGAAAAGAGTATGGCTGAAAACAAACGATACCGGGCGGACATAGAAAAAGTGTTGAATAAACTTTTCATTGAGGAACTACTTTCAATGGCCGCCTTATCAAAAGAAGAGCGTCTCGCAACAAAAGCAAAAGAAAACGGTGATATAGGTTCCTATAACCATCACCAGCGGTGCATTGTGGCATTGAAAGCCTCATCAAATGATCGAAATTATTCAATGATGGAACTCGAAGAATTCAAAGCACACTATGAAAAAAGAATTGCTATATGGCGTGGCGTTGCAACTGTGGCTATTGTTTTTTTGATTTGTATTGTAGTGAGTGCTCTGCTGCCGATTATTTTATGAGTGCCAATAGATAGCCGACAATGACGCCTAACAAAGAGGATGTAATTGCGATTGTTGCGTCAGCCATCCGACTTTTTACAACTGTCCTGCGATAGCTCTTAAAGTCTTGAACCACTTCTTCTCCTTTAACAGTTAAAACGACAAAATCAGTAATTTTAATCGCACTTTTCTTTTGGAGCCGGTCCATAGTACCAAGGACTGTTTTACCGAAGTGCTTGACAATTCGATTTGTTTTACATTTATTTCGATGGCTGATAAATAGTAAAACATCTAAATCTCGATTTGAAAACTCTTTGTGTGTCATTGGTCATTCCTTTCTTTTAAAAGCGATTTGTTCAACAATTATATCAAATAAAATGAGAAAAGCAAGGGATTTTTAAAGGGTAAAAAAGAGGATATTTTTAAGGAGTGAAGATCAACCCATTTTCCATACCATCGCCAAGCCTTTTCGTATTGGCACAAAAAGGATTCCCTTCCATGATTGAGCACGGTCGCACGCAATTCAAAGGTAGTTGCGACTCTACCGTTAGCGATCAGAGCAAAAATCGTGTAAAAATGCAGTGCGAGAAGGTTTGGTGATGGTATGGAAAGAAGGAGGAAAATTTAATGGAAGAAAAAGAAATTACCACACTCGAAGCGGACAAAGCACTGTTGGAAGGCTTGCTTCATTATCACGAGCGAATGACCTTGCCAATCCGAAACATAAACAAAGATCCCTCCATTGACATCGGGATCGATGTTTATGCAAGAGCTCTCAAAGCTGCTATCGCCCTTATGGATGAAAAGATCAAACAAAAGGAGAGGGAGCGATGAGACAAGGCAAGAAACCGACCTTAAAACAGAAGAGGCTGCTGGAGGCTCATCGGATGAATGCTGCCGACTGGCTGGTTCTTGAGGAGACGCCGGAGCAGCTGAAGGTTGTTTATCGATACAGCGATAAAACGATAAAGATCATTTTTAAAGAGTAGGGAAGGAGGAAAAGAGTATGGATTTAAAGTTGAAGGCGTTGAGGAAAAAAGCGGGGCTTACACAACATGAAGCGGCGAAGAAGCTTGGTGTTAGTCAGTCAACGATCGCCATGTGGGAAGTTGGTGCCAATGCTCCGCGCGCAGGGTTATTTCAAAAAATTGCTGAAGTGTATAGCTGCACTGTGGCGGAGATTTTTGAGAATTGAGGTGGTAAAGTGAACATTTTTATTGCTTTAATGCTGAATGTGCTATTTCACCTTGTAATGTGGGTGGAATATCGCTATGAAAAGAAAATTGCCACAGCATTTGAGCTGCGGCAATTACGGTTCACTTGGAAAGTTTGCGGCGTTTGGATGTATTTGGGTTTTTATGGGCAGATGTTGAGTCTCGGTACAGTTTGATCACCTTTAAAGAGTAGGGAAGGAGGAGCCCATGGGAGGAACAATTCGTTTTCGCAGGCCGGAGGTTGCTGATACAGAAGCAGCGATCCGCCATTATTACGGTACCGGATATATCGGAAATAAGGAGATGCGAGAGATCTTCGGCGAACGGATTTCTAAAGCGACTTTGGCGAAGCTGAAGAAAGTGGTTCGTACAACGGAAGAGGAACGAAACATTCCGGAGGTGGTGCCCCACAAAGTAAATGCAGAGGTTGCATACGAGGTTTGGGGCATTGATACGGAGAAGCTGGTACGGAACCGGCAAAAATTGATCAAGTTAGGACTTTTGTAAATGAAAAATAAAAGGAGAGCAAGAAAAATGGGAAATATTTATGTTTTGGAAAAGGTCGCTTTGCGGCCGAGCAATGTTAAAACACGGCGGATTGGACGGGTGGCGGCGAATGTTGCCTTTCGGTTTCTGATCGTGATGGGTTTCTGCGGGGTGGTCTTTCTGCCCGACGGGATGGATCAGGGTGTTTTTGGGCTGGGAGGATTTCTTCTGCTGGAGCTGCTGATGATGGCAGTGATCGGTGCGGGGATCCTCGGAGAGGCTGCCACCCATGTGGACTTGCCTTTGGATGGAGGTGAGGAGGGTGAATAAAATTCGAAGATTGCTCTCCATCGGGGATCTGATCTATCCCATCGGCGGAAAGCCGGTGAAGGTCACCGGAATCTTTAGCAATGGCTTTAGCGTTGAAAACGGCTATTTTACCTATGATGAGCACCGAGAGCGGTATTTTTTGACCGATGTGGAGCGAAAGGCACAAAACAATGATGACACCACAAACCGTTAAGCGTTCTCCCCCGAAACTTGGAAGTCGAACGTGGAAGTCCCAAGAGCTGGAATATCTGGAAGAGCATTGGGGAATGATCTCCATTCCAACCATTGCAAAAAACTTAAATCGGACCGTCAGCGCAGTGAAATTGAAAGCCAGCCGACTCGGTTTAGGTGCAGTATTGATGGGTGGGGATTATGTAACGCTGAATCAATTATTGCTTGCAGTGAACGGTCACACTCAAAGCCATGGTTATAAAATGACTTCTTGGGTTAAAAATAGAGGGCTTCCGATCCACACCAAGCGTGTGGAAAAATGCAGTTTTCGTGTGGTCTATTTAGATGAATTTTGGAAATGGGCGGAGAAAAATCGCTCATTTTTGAACTTTTCAAAAATGGAACCTTTATCACTTGGTGAGGAGCCGGAGTGGGTGGCGGAACAACGCCGCAAGGATCATCAGGCTTTTGCCCTTCGACGGAAAGATCCCTGGACACCGGGAGAAGATCGGCGTTTATTGGATCTGCTGAAGCAACAGAAATACGGATATGCAGAAATATCTCATATTCTGCGTCGATCTGCCGGGGCAATTCAGCGCCGTTGTACAGATCTTGGAACCCCTTATCGCCCGGTGAAGGCGGATAATCGAGCAAACCTTTGGACAGAAGAGCATTATCAGATCATTGTGGATGGGATTCGCAACGGAGAAAGCTATACTGCCATCGGGAACCGCATGGGTCGATCAGAAAAAGCGGTACGCGGAAAAGTTTACTATATGTATTTGACTGAGGATATGGATAAAGTTCGCAGGATGATCGGCAACGGCCGGTGGGGTGATGGTGTCCCTGAGGTTCAGGTAAAACAAGGGGTACATCTTTCACGAACGCGCCAGGGCGTACGGCGGGATCTCTCAAATCTTGCCGGGCTCTTAAAGATCCGGATGAATCAGCTGGGCTATGATCCTTACTTTCAACGAAAAATGTGTATGCATTGGGACGATTTTGAGGGTTGTACTATGGCATGTGCGGAGTGCGATTCCTGCACGGAGTTTCAACGGATCCGCCCACAGTATTGCGCCCGGTGCGGAAATACTTTTTATGAGCGAACAGAAAATCGCTTTTGTGAAGCTTGCCGCAGGGCACGCAAAAAGCAGGCACAAAAGAAATGGAGGAGGCAGCATCAATGACAGAAAAAGATCAAAGTCTCATCGAGGATCTGGAAAAGAAGCTCCTGACCGCTTCGCCTGAGGTGGCTCAATTCCAGGTGCATTTTGAGCAGTTGCAGGAGATCCTGCAGAAGTGCCGGGAGAAGATCGCCGAGATCAAGGCGGGAGATCCTGCCACCGCCGAGAAGCTGGCCAATGCGGTGAAGACGGTATGCAGAGGAGTGCAGACAGATGACCGATAACGAGTTGAAAGTGATAAGGCAAAATATCGCCTGCCCACAATTTGGGGATGACCATTATGGAGCGTGGGGTATTTTAACCCTATACCAACGGAAAACAATTTACAAAATGTGGGATGAAATCACCCGCCAAAAGGCAGAGATTGAGAGGTTGAAAGCATACTACAAAGACGAATTTGAAAGGTTGCGTATAACCTATGATAGGGTTTATGAAAACCGAATGCAAGAAATCAAAGCCGAAGCCATCAAAGAGTTTGCGGAGAAAACCAATAAGATGATCACACAGATTTATAACAATCACATATTCGGCAATAACGATTTGAATGACGAGGAAAAAGATGCAATCATCAACTTTTCCGATGATGTTGTAAGCGGCTTTGCCAATCTTGTAAAAGAAATGGTGGCGATGTGTGATGGCGTGGTTTTTTAGATACACTAAGAGAAGAAAAAAATTAAACCTATTGATTGCATTGAGGCTAGTCATTCAAGAAGGCGACCTTAACAACCCCATCCATTATGATAAGGCAATGTCAAACCTTGCAGAATTAACATATTTAGTGGCTGGTATAGATGGAATGAATTATGTTCAAAAGTATTTTGATACAAGGGATAAAGTGCTATTTGAAAGGGGTAACAACAATGCCGAATGAGTTGAAGCCGTGTCCGTTTTGTGGGGGGAATGCGGCGGTGTTGATGGTAAAAAAGAGCCGATTTACAAAGAATGTGTTTTTTTATGTGAAATGTCGAGTTTGCCGAGCAAGTACATCTGTTGAGTGTACGAAAGAAGAAGCAACCGAAAAGTGGGAAATGAGGGCTGACAATGGCTGAAATGAGAGATAGGCTGATAAATTTACTGCAAAATTTTGCTGACGGTACATATTCAAGAAATGGGTATTTTGTTGACAATACACAGGTCGATGATGTTGCCGACTACCTTTTAGAAAACGGTGTTATCGTTCAGCCTTGTAAGGTGGGGGATATTCTGTATGACATTTACGATTACACAACCGTCAAAGAAATTACAGTAAAAGAAATCAACATTAGGATTGATAAAAGAAACAAACCGTGGTTAATTATCGGTGGTTATTATTATGGTTTTGTTGAGTTCGGCAAAACAGTATTCCTCACCAAAGAGGAAGCAGAAGCAAAGTTGAAGGAGTTTGGGAAATGAAAAAGATGCTTAAATTTATAAAAGATAAGGCGAATATGAGACCAAAGATTTTGCCGAGATCCAGGATGTACTGACACGGTTACAGGGAGGAAAAACGGAATGAAGAAAACCGCTAAAATAGGCGTTGCAAGCGTGCTAACGATCATATTTGTCGTTCTGAAGTTGCTTAGAGTAATCTCTTGGCCTTGGCTGTGGGTTCTTTCACCTATATGGATCCCCACAATATTAGCCATTCTGATATTCTTGTTTGCTTCTATTTTACAGAAAATCGTGGAAAGGATGTGAACCCGTGCGTGGAATGATAAGCATTAATAAACCATACACCGATAAGATCTTTGACCACATCAAAAAAGTGGAATGGCGAAAAGGTCCACTTCCGGAAGGTCTTTATTATGTCTATGAGACCAAGAACAAAGGAGGGTGCGGAAAGATCATCGGTGAAATGAGCATCGTTGGAAACAAAGCAGTGGATACGAGTGGATGCTTGGAGGTGCCGCTTATAAACATCGGATGCGTTCATCCTATAAAACTAAAGGAATATGCAAAAGACGGGATTATTTACGCCAATTTTATCGAAAATGCAAAGCGCTACGAAACGCCAAAAGAATTGGGTGAATTTATGGTATCTGCAGATAGAACAACTGACTATCCGCCCCTTGTGAAATTAAGAAGACCACCACAATCGTGGTGTCGTATTGAGGAGGTTCTTACTTAATGGATGCTATTACATTTGCGCGAAGCGTGGATCCTCGTATTTGGGAAATGGTTCGCTTAATGATCGACGGTACCATAGTGAGCAGCGATCACCCGGTTCATGGAAGATGTTGCAAGGGAGAAATCGGCGCCATCGTCATTATGCCCGGTGAGAAAAATCGCTGTGATCTCGTTGTTGGCGTGCAGGTTCGAGAAATGGGGCGCAATAGTACCTCACAGTTTTTGCCGGCACATATCATTCCGGCATCAATGGTGCCGACGAATGAGCGGGCAGAAAGAGAGGTATAGAATGGGAAAAAGCGATGTACTGGAATCGTTACGCTCCCAAAACCGCGCAATAGGCGCGGTGATGCAGATCCTCCGGGATATGCAAAAAAGAAATGAAAAGATTATAGGTGAGGTCAACCGTGGAGAACTATCTATAGAGGACAGTGGTGCAGGGTTGCCGGTGAAAGAGGTGGCGGAGCGGGTAATCAGTTACCTGAACGGGCTTACTGACCGCACCTTCGAGCCGGGGGCTCTCAACACTTTGGAGTTGATCCGTAACCTATTGGAGCAAGGGCGAAGTGTCGAGGATATGTTGTTGGTCATTGATGCCAAGTGCCGGGAATGGGATGGCACCGAATTTCAGCAGTTTTTGCGCCCGCAAACGCTTTTCGGGAAGAATTTCGAGAGTTATTTGGTGGAGGCTCAGATCAACGCATCCAAGTACTTGCGCCCCGGAAGAAAGCCCATCGAGGGGCTGAAGCAGCTGCATCGAATGAAAGTGCAGCAATATCAAAACGAAGCGAATGAACAAAAGGAGGCTTTAGGATATGAATAAGACTTGCGAATTCTGCGGACAGGTTGTCGAGGTTGATCCCGCCAATGAGGCGTGGGAGGTCTGCAGCTGTACCGAGGCAATCGACAAACGGAAGGCGGAAGCCGGTATTGTTTGTGCGATTGAGGGCATTGATCGTATATTTGGCGAAGAGTCCGAAAAAAGAGGATTTACTTCTTTGCCGGCGGATGAGATCGAAATGCTCAAATCGTTGGCGGAAGCCATCGGCAGAGGCCGCGCCAATGTGGTGACGATCAAGCTGCCGAATGGTGGAACAGCCACTCTGAAGAAAGACGGATGGGATATTAAAGTCATCCGTAAAGAGCAAAAAACAGCAACAGCGTAACAGTTTAAAATCCTACCGGCGAGAATGCCGGGAGGATTTCGAAGCCTTTGAGGCAATGAATTTTCCTATATATAAAGAAGAGGGTATATCCACAAAATGTTTGTAAAGTATTCTGACGGATCGGAAGGCGAGTATGAGACTGAGGACTTTGCCGAGATCCAGGATGTACTGACGCGGTTACAAGGAGGAAAAACGGAATGATCAAATGGCTATTGATAGCGGTTTTGTGTTCGATCATCGGAGCAACGGGCGGTTATATCCTTTGCGGGCTATTGGTCGCCAACAGGAGGGATCGGGACATCGTATACTGCAAAGAGTGCAAGTATGCAGACAATCAGTTTATGAGCGGGATCTGGTGCAATCATCCGGATAACCGAAACCCACTTGGCTGCCGCCCGAATGATTTTTGCAATGATGGGAGGCGATTCTGATATGGACTTCTGGGAGTTTATGCGGGCGGTGCATCACACCATCCGGGATCTATTGCCGCTTTTAGTGAGCGGGGAGCTGATCACTGTGCGCCATCCGGTGCATCGGACGGATATGGTGGGAACGGTGGAAGCGATCATCTTGCGTCCCGATCCGGAAAATCGGGCGCATCTGATTCCGACGGTGGAACTGAAGGATGCCCGCGCTAACAGTGTGACGATCACCAAGGCGGAATATATTAAAGAAAAAGGAGAGCAAAAGCAATGAAGATGAAGGAACGGCTGCAGGAATTTGTGCGGCTTTACAATGAAGGTCAGGCCGAGGATGCTCTGGAACTGATCGCTACGGTTTTTCACGAATGGATCCGAGAGGATGCGCCGCGGTTCAGCGGTATCGGGATCGAGGAGCTCTTGGGACTCTCTCATTATTACGCTGCCATGGCCCGCAATCTGCGGATGCAGGCGGAGCGGGTCTTTAAAGAAGAGGCAGATCCGTCCCGACGGGATTACATTACCGGTGTGGACGGGCTTTTGGGCAGCATTGCAGAAAAAATCGCAACCGTCGGCTTTAAAGTGCCCGATTCGGGCGAGGAATGATATGACCGCGCGGGAAAAAGAGGTTCTCAGGTTTTTTGACGGGTGCCGGTTCCCGGCGCGGCAGGTGAAGATCGTTGCAGAGCTGACTGCGCTGGATATCGGAACGGTGCTGGAGATCCTCAAGGCTTATGAGTGGGTGCCGCGGGAGGTAACGCCGCAGAATTACAAACAACTCTTGAAGGGGGCAGTTGTTCAGCCCATCGGCAGGGATCTGGAGCATTTTCTTACATACGGGCCCACCTGCGCCAGCACCATTGAGCGGGAGATCAAGATCCCGCGGAGCATCACAAATGAATTGCGGAGAAAGGCTTGGGGCGGAGACGATGAATAAGAAAAGCGTTTTGGACAGTCTGCGGGGGCAGAATCGCACCATCGCCGCCATGCTGCGGATGCTCAAGGAGATGCAGCGGAAGAATGAGCGAATCATCGGCGCAATCAATCGCGGGGAATTCTCCATTGAAGAGGGCACCGCGCTGCCGGTGGCAGAGACTGCGGAGCAGGTGATCGGATATCTCAATGATTTTGCAAATCGTTTTTTTGACCCTGGCGCCCTTGATACCTTGCAACTGATCCGCGATTTGCTGGAGCAGAGCTGGACGGTAGAGGATATTCTGCTGGTGGTGGACTATAAATGCCGGGAATGGGACGGTACAAACTTTCAGCAGTACCTGCGCCCGCAAACGCTCTTTGGAAAGAATTTTGAGAGTTACCTGGTGGAGGCGCAGGTCCATGCGGAGCGGCAATGCCGACCGGGGCGGCGCCCCATTGAGGGGTTGAAACAGCTGCATCGAATGAAGGTGCAGCAATATCAGAACGAAATGAAGAAACAACAGGAGGCTTTGAATAATGAATAAGACTTGCGAATTTTGCGGACAGATCGTTGAGGTTGATGCCGGAACCGAGGCATGGCAGGTATGCCGATGCAACGACGCTGTAAAAAAAACAGCGCCAAGAAGAGTCGATCGAGAAGGCAAAGGAGAACATTGATCGGATCTTTGGCGAAGGCGCCGAGGAGATCGGCTTTGCTCCGCTGGATGAAAATATTGTGGTGATGCTGAAGGCTTAGGCAGTAACCATCGGCAGAGGACAAGCCCGTACCATTACGGTGCAGTTGGTGGGCGGTGGGACTGCTGTCTTTAAAGAAGACGGCTGGGATATTCGGATCGCCCGCAAGGAACAAAAAAAGGCAACAGCATAACACGAAAAATCCACCCGATTTTATATCGGGTGGATTTCGGAGCATTTGAAGGAGTTTTGAAATGCAAGGAATAAGAGTGGTATCCACTACCTCGGGTGTAGTCTATGAGCGGGAGTATTTTCGCGGCGGTTGGCGAGGCGTTATGACCGGAATGCCGACAACACACCGCGAGCGGTTCGCTGATGAAGAAGAACGGAAGGCGCATCGGGAGAAGATGGCTCGGAAGGTACATACGCAGCTGGTAAATGCCAATTATGAGCCCGGAGATCTGAAACTGGCGTTGACCTTTAACCGCCGGCATGAACAATACTATTTTGATGAAGCGCGGAATATAAGAGATAATTTTGTAAGGCGTTTACGATATAAATATCCCGATGCGGTGATCTTCATTTATATGGGGCGCGGCAAAAAGGGCGGACGGATCCATTTTCACGCGCTGATCAAGGGTGTTCCTGAAGAATATGTTTTGAAGCAATGGATGTATGGCGGGGATCCCGAAGCAGTGCGGGAGCAGGGCGAGAATGAGCATGAGTGGATTCTACGGCGATACGGGGTCGAGCTTGATTACCTGCAGGAAAACCGAGTGATCAATGGGGTGGATCACGGCCCGAACTATGAGGAGGTTGCAAATTATTTCTTTGACCATTGGACGGAGGAACAAGGCGGCCACCGTTGGAAAATGACGCGCAATGCCAAGCGGCCGGAACGGATCGAGGAAGAGCCGGAGCCGCCTGAGGTGATGCGGCATATTTCGGAGAGCTCTCCGCCGCCTGCGCCGAAGGGGTATAAATTGGTTGAGAGCCGCTCCACCCGATTTGGGTATCTTTACTTTAAATATGTGGTAGATCG
>JAZNGR010000078.1:0-6660 GCA_045576575.1 Eubacteriales bacterium | reverse complement strand
AAATCTTTGGTTAGCAGTAATGAAATTCATCATACCGCCATGTTTTAATAATGACATTTTCGGCTTTCCGGTGGAGCCCGAAGTGTGCAATGCACAGAAAGCATCATTATGGTTAATTGTAATATTCAAATTGTCAACGTTTTCACTCGAAAGCAATTCTATAACATTATCTTCATCAATACAGTATTTGGCTTTGCCCTCGATCAGCATATACTCAATTCGATCTTCGGGATAGGTGGGGTCTATGGGCATATAGGCACCACCTGCTTTAAGTACACCAAGCATTGTAGAGAACAAATAACTCTTTCTTGCAAGTTTAATTGCAACGACATCTCCAACACCGACGCCTTTCTCAATAAGAGAATGTGCAATACAGTTGGCTTGCTCGTTAAGTTCGGTATAGGTAAGTGTTTTATCACAAGCAATAACAGCGGTTTTATCAGGAATCTTTGCGACCCGTTCTTCAAACAACTGATGAACGCACTTGTCCCTTGGATAATCTATAGCGGTGTTATTAAACTCATAGAGGAGTTTCTGCATTTCATCGGTTGATAGAATATTCAGTTCATAAAGTTTCTTTCTATCATCACCGATGGCATCGAAAAGCAAATTGCAGATATGCTGATGTAGTCTCTCAATTTCATGCTCGGTAAACTTATCGGTCAGATAATCATAATGAACGCGGAAGACACCTTCGCTGTCACGGTCATCAATATGTATCTGCAAGCTTTCACTTTGCGAGCCGCTATGATACCAAGTAGTTTCAATATCCGCACCTGTAACGGTAGCATTTTGATAACTAACCATCACATCATAGAGTTTTTCGGCAAAATTAAACTCTTTGCGGATGGTGGAAAGTACATCACCATAGTTATACTTTTGATGACGGAAAACCGAAAAAGCAGTATCTTCTATAGCAGAAAGGTTATCAGAGAACGATTTGGAATTATCCAGTTCTATCAGCATCGGTGCCGTATTAACGAACATACCGACAGTGTTGTTTTCTTTCACACCGCTACGGTTAAGCACCGCTGTACCGATATAAAACTTCTCAGCGTTCATCTTAACACGATTTGTATAAGTAGAAAGCGCCGCAGTAAACAGCATAAAGGCAGAGGTGCTCTTTTGCTGTGTATAGGTGTTGATTAAGTTTGTCTGCTCCTTACCAATAACAAAAGTTTTGCGGCAAGCGTTTAGTGAATCACTTTGCTTTTCGTTTAGATAGGTAACTTCATCGCATTTCTTAAACTGCTCAACAAAGAACACCTTGTCTTTTTCATATCGTTTACTTTGGATATAAGCATTTTCGCTCTCAACATAATCGATATAAGAATATGCCTCAACCTCTTCACCGTTCATCAGCTTATTAAACTGTGTTCCGAGAAGCGACAAAGTCCATGCATCACCGATAATATGGTGCAGTTTAATCAGCAAACCATACTGCTCGGGTAGAGTAACAATATTGATTTCACAAAGGTTACCGTAAAAAGCAAGCGGTGTCTTTGCGTAATCCTCGGCATGAGCATCCAGCTCTGCTTTATTCTCAAAGCAAAGCACGTTGAAATCTTGCTCGGCATAATCGCAAACAATTTGCGAAACCTCACCATCCGTCTCAACGATGCGAATGCGTAACGCAGTATTAAGCCGATAAAGTTCATTAACGGCTTGTCTTATTTCGGACAAGTCTTTTTTACCGTGTACAAGCATACTGCCGCAAATAACGGCAATCGCCCCGCCGGCAAACTTCTCCATATCATATATTAATTTTTGCGGTTTCGTTAAGTTCATCATAAAGCCCCTTGTATTACCAATTACAAAGCATTATCGGTCAAAAATATAATACTTCTCCAATTTAATGACTTATTATAACACTTTTTCCTCCTAAACTCAATGTTTTTTGCCAATATCTGTAATAAAAATATATGGAGAAATAATATGCTTGATTTTTCTTTATATTGTGGTTTTTCAGGCTTTTTGATATAATATCCATATAGAAGTTTAAGAAACAGGAGATGAATTAATGTGGAAGTAATCGAAAATATTTTAGCCATCATAGGTCTTATAAGTTTAGTTCTAACCATCATCCGTGTGATTTGGGTTTTCTTTGGATCGGGGACAGAATGGATTGACAATGTTAACATAATCGAAAAGCCTTATAATGAAGAAGAGGAATATTTGGAAGATGGAAGCGGAATTTATCCAACTTATTTCAAGGATGATGCTGACGGGTTAAGCGAATATGCTACAGCTACATTGATAGCACCCCAGAGTACAATCATACGAAATCTAAAAATTAAACGAATTGATGATGCAAGTATCGAAAGTGGAGAATTAAAATATCGAACTGTAAAAACGATAAAAACAGTAACTCCACAATTCCCGCTTTGTATAATATGCGAGCGAAGAGAATCAATCCCTAAATATTACATAGAGTGGCGTATTGATTATGGTGGAAAAGCATCTTATTATTTCTACGATAATATGCGTGATGGAAACAACGATCGTAAAGGTCTTGAATACACTTTCGGATTCTTTTCGAAAATAAGAAAACTTTTGGATCTAAAATAAAAGTTTATTTAAATTTTCATACCGCCTATAATCTTTATGACAGACAGACTGACTGACTATTATATATAACTATAATTAATTTTTATATTATCAATCTTTCTTGTGTGCAAAAACGGCATATCTAGAACTGCGATTTTGGCATGTCTTGATAATGCCATTTTTGCATGTCTGGGATTTAAGCGGGCTTACGGGCGATTTGCATACACATTTACATACTTTCCAGCTTTAGTTTTAAATGGGGCACTTTTGTTAACTGTGTGTTTTCTGGATAATCTGAACACCCGTTCAACTTCATTAATGGAAATCGTATGAACATCACCCCAGCAGTATTTTTCAATCGTATCTACCTGATAATCAAAAGCAATGATATTTGGTGCGCCTGTATCGAGTGCCATTGCTTTTTTCATTCTTGGGATATTACAGTCAATGCCAACGATATAATTTTCATCCGTACTTTTGTTTATTGCATCTGTATGTTCATTCATAGGTGGGAGATAATCTTTACCCAAAACTGCTTTGGCGATTTGCGTGCGGTAGTCTTTCAACTTTAAAACTTCCATAGTTCGTATACCGTCTTCATTCATTGGAATCATAGCTACCGGGCATTCAAACTTTTCGAAGGCTTCTGCATAAGTATTGTAAGTCTGTTTCTTGCTTCTGCACCTCTCGGCCATTACAGTCTCGGCAATTTCAATAAGCGAGTTAGCACCTGTATAAACTACGAACGGTTTTCTTCCGCACGTTATTGTCTGCATATTAAAATTGCGTTGTTCAACATTAGCGTAGATTCCCAAATCATCTTTCGTAACATAATACGGAACAAACATCGTTTCATCGCTGAAATAGAAGCCTATCATCTGTGTATTGTTTAGTAATGCACCATTACTTGCGGCTCTTATAGAATAAGCGGAAACGTAAAAATCTTTGCGCATTTCTGCACGAGGGGTATCTACGAAAACATCAGTGCCAAATCGGTTAAAGAATAACGCCATCTCTGCTCCTTGGTGCCTACGGATAACAATATGCTCATCCGTTCTGTAAACGTTATCCATCGAATATTCAAATCCCGCTCTCTGTAATGTCTCATATCCGTAAGGGGTTAACCGATAGCTTAATTTGTTCCTTGATACCCTTAACAAGCCGCACCACACTAACTCGTCAATTGTTTCTGCAGGGAGATTTTCCGACTTACGCGTGGGCAATTCCTTGCACCACGCGCAGAGCCGCAAAATCTCCATTTCTGCTCGTGTGAATAACATTAACCCACACCTCCCAAAGTAAACCTGACATATTGTTGCATTTTTATCGGTGAAAAAATGCTGTCAAACCCGCATGAACACTGGGTTTTGGTATATGTTAGTTTGTTAGTTTTTGAGGTTATATAATTCGTGGGGAGTGTGGTTTTGAAACCACATACCCCGCGACACATATTTTTCGTTTTAATTTTCATATGTATTCTCCCTTTTCATTGCTATACAGCAATACCAACGTCCTTGATCATACGTAACACCTACGGCGATATAATTATATTCTTCTCCGCCGACATAGGACCAATGACTTTTGCTGTTGTAGGTGAGTTTGGCAAGGTGCGCTGCAACCTGTTCTGCCGTTCCGTTATAATCGGTTTTGGCAATCGCCTCACGGGCATTGGCGGTATAATACGGTTCACCGGTCATACCGTAAAGGGAAGGTTCTATATATTCGCCATATTGAAGAGCCGTTGCTGCGGCTCTCTCATCAAAAGTATCGTGTGCAAAATTTGTTACTAGCTGTTTGCTTCGGTATTCAGCATACTTAGTGAGTCCCACCAAAATATCAGCCGATTGAACACTATCGCTGTTACGGTATTTGTTTATGTATTCTACTAACTTTTGAGCAATTCTTTCTGTATCTTTTTCGGTAGCCTTCGCTTCTGTTTCAGGTTCAGTTATAGCCGAAGTGGTTTCTGCATTTTGTGGTTGTACCACACTTACAGACGGTTCTTCTTTAATGGATGTTGAGGATACCTCAGCCACTTTTTCTGTATTTTCTTCCGGCTTGTCCTCGTATGTAGTTGTTACCGAAGTTTCAGAACTTACCGTATCGGTAGTTTCAATTTTTGTATTTGATACCACATCGGTTTCTACCGTTGTTTCGATTATATCGTCCTCATTGCTGTGTGAGGAGCTATCAGAAGACGTCATACTGCTTGATGATATTAGGGCTTTTTCTTTTTCTATTATTGTCTCCCTTGTATTATCTTGAATATCACAAGTTGATAACAATAAGATGCAAAATATAAATAGTGTACATATTAATTTTTTCATAATTTCCGTCCTTTCGGACTGGTTATGAGATGATAAAACAGGATATTGTACTGTTTACTGACTGCGCTAAACCCTTGAGTTTACTGCATTTCTAAGAAAAACCCTGTATCGCCACCCGCACCAAGAAAGAGGTAGACACAATGTCTACCTCTTTTTTTATTGATATGTACACACTGAACCTGCGGCCTATGGAAAGAAAAAATTGACATTTCTTTTAGAAAGGGATATACTAATCAGAGATTATTTACCGTTTAATGAAAGGAACAGCAATGAAAGAAAGGTTCAAAAAATGCCTGGATGTATTTTGGTCGTTCTTTAAGATCGGCGCCTTTACCTTCGGCGGCGGCTATGCCATGGTGCCGCTGATCCAGAAGGAGGCGGTGGAGAAGAAGGGCTGGATCACCGACGATGATATTTTAGAGATCATAGCCATCGCCGAGAGCACTCCCGGCCCCATTGCCATCAACAGCGCCACCTTTGTGGGCTATCGGGCGGCAGGTTTTTTTGGGGCGGCGGCGGCTACCTTCGGAGTGGTGTTGCCCTCCTTTGTGATCATCCTTGTCATTTCTTATATTTTGGAGGAGTTTCAGGCCTTCAAGCCGGTGCAGTATGCCTTTTTCGGCATTCGCGCAGGTGTTTTGGCGCTGGTACTGAAAGCCCTCTGGACCATGTATAAAAAATGCCCCAAGGGCGGCATCTCCTATTTTATTCTGGCGGCGGCCTTCATTCTGGCGGCATTTACGGACATCAATGTGATCTTTGTGATCATCGGGTGCGCGGTTTTGGGGCTGGCTAACGCCATCTTTGCGGAAAGGAGGATGAAGGAATGATCTTTTTAGACCTGTTTCTTACCTTCTTTAAGATCGGCGCCTTTACCTTCGGCGGCGGCTATGCCATGCTTCCTCTGATTCAGAAGGAGGTTTTGGCGCACGGCTGGATGACCCAGGATCTTTTGGTCAATTTCATCGCAGTCAGCGAAAGCACCCCCGGCCCCTTTGCCATTAATATGGCAACCTATGTGGGCTCCCAGGTGGGCGGCGACTTCGGTGTATGGGGCAGTATCTTCGGCTCCTTCTGCGCCACCTTGGGGACGGTGATGCCCTCCTTTATTATCATTCTGCTGGTTGCTCAATTCTATGAAAAGTTCAAGAGCAGTAAAACAGTGAAAGGCTTGATGAGCGGCCTGAAGCCTGCGGCGGTGGGTCTGATCGCCTCGGCGGTGCTGACCATTGCCGCCACCGCTCTGGCCCCTGCCGGCTGGAGCCTCTCCCTCTTCACTTCACCGGATTTTTATGCTGCCCTGGCCATCTTTGTCTTGGGCGCGGTACTGGCCTTTAAGAAAAAACACCCCATCCTCATTATTCTGCTTTCTGCAGGTTTAGGCATTATTTGGGGTTATTTACCCCTTTAAAAAAGACCTCCCATCGAGGCGCACTCCGTAAGGAAGTGCGCCTCAGTTATATTCGCCTTACGGCGAGTGATATTGCTTCGCAGTGGTATTATACTTCGCATAGTGATATTGTCCTACGGACAGTTTTAGGGCGAATATAATATCACGAAACCCGCAAGGTTTTCATAACACTTTTGCCAATAGGCAAAAATATCACTGCAAACTTTTAGTTTGCAATATCACTCTACCTGCCGAGAAGGATATTCTTTATTTTCGGCAAATATTACCTTCCTCAAAGTATGTAACCCACTATGACACTTTCACAATTCTTGTGTAAAGTGTCATTTATTTTGTAAAGATAAAAGCCGAGAGAGACAACTTCTTTATGAAGTGTCT
>JAZNGR010000077.1:0-3778 GCA_045576575.1 Eubacteriales bacterium | reverse complement strand
GTATCGAATTTTACGCTTTACGGAGATATAAAAAAAGGTTTTCGCCCCTCTTTTATCGAGAGCATGAAATATGATGCAGCAGAATCGTTGTATCAATATGCATGGAATCGCTTGAAAGAAATGGGGGTTCGGGTCCAAGGCGGTGTTTTTGGCGGTGATATGAAAATCGAAGCGTTGCATGACGGTCCGATTAATATCATTATTGATAGCGAGGCATTGTGATGGAGCCGATTCTGATCGTAACCGGTAGATTGGAATGTAATAATTACCTACTTGTTCATGAACAGAGCAGGGAAGGGGTTTTAATTGATTGTGGCGATGATGCCGAAAAGATTCTTGCAATAATACGGGAACAAAATATTCATTTGAAAGGAATCTTGCTAACCCATGGGCACGCCGATCATATCGCTTCGGCAGAGCAGATCGGCAATGAATGTTCTTGTCCGATTTATATACATCATGGGGATGAACCACTGATCAAAAGGGCGTTATATAATCTCTCTCCTCAGGTGCTTGGAAAACCAATTGTACTGGATAAGGAAGTGCTTTATCTTAAGGATGAAGAGTCCTTTTCCATCGCCGGTTTTGATTTTAAAGTTTTACACACGCCGGGGCATACCGAAGGATCGGTTTGCTTTCAATGCGGTACGCTTCTTTTTACCGGGGACACGTTGTTTGAGGGTTCTATCGGAAATGAATTTCCCCCCTTTGGAAATATGAGAAAAGAGATTGATTCGATCAAGCAAAAGCTGTTTTCGATATCGACCGATTGTGTGTGCTATCCGGGGCATGGCGGTAAAACGACGTTGTTTTACGAAAGAGAAAATAATATCTATTGCAGGTTATAAGATGGAAGTTAAACTCAGCGGACACGAATTTGAATATGATATTACCGGTATGTGCTTGCTCTTCTTTCCGGGAGAGTCGGTTCGCTTTGTCTCCGGATTAAGGGGAGAACGCTGGTTATCTTCTCGCTTGATAAAGAGTCGCCAAGGCTTGGTTGCAAGAGCGACTTATCGAAACGGGAAAGAAGAATATAACTGCCAGAAGAAGGTGTATGACCTCGATAAAGAAGGACTTCTTGCGGCGGTGAAGTATACAGTGTATCAGGTTTTTTATCGCGCCACCGGAATTCGACCGCCTTGGGGAATTTTGACCGGTATAAAACCCACGGGGATATATCGACGTCTATTGGATGCAAAAGGTCCTGCGGCCACCCGTCAGTTTTTATTAAATGATTACTGCATGCAGCCGGAAAAGATCCCTTTGCTTCATCAGATTTGTAAGGTGATGGAAACGGTGACAACGGATCCTAAAAAAGAGGCAAGTCTTTATGTCTCGATTCCTTTTTGCCCGTCTCGCTGTACCTATTGCTCCTTTGTTAGTGTAGCTGCAGAGAAGAGTCATCGCTTGATTGAGCCGTATCTTGCACTTTTGACAGAAGAGATTCGTGAAAAGTGTGAAGTTCTTCGAAAGCATCAACTTCAGATTCGATCCGTCTATATTGGCGGGGGGACACCGGGGATTCTCAATGAAGTTCAATTGGAACGACTGCTTCAAACGATTGCGGAGGAATTGGATTGCCCGTTGGCGGAGTTTACCTTCGAATTGGGGCGTCCCGATACGGTGACTAAGGAAAAACTACTCCTGTTGAAAAAATACGGTGTAACTCGCGTTTGCATTAATACGCAAACAACCAATGATCATATTTTGGAAACAGTTGGTAGAAAGCATACGCGTGCGCAGTATTTCGACGCGGTTTCCTTGACAAGATCATTGAATTTTGATAGTATTAACACCGATTTGATTGCGGGTCTTCCCGGAGAAGATGAAGCATCCTTTGCACGATCATTGGATGATGTTTTAACGGCTGGTGCAGATAATATTACGATCCATACCTTATCGATCAAGCGTTCATCTAAGCTGCATGACAGCGACGAATTCTTTGATCCCTCTAATGACCATGTACAGCGGATGTTAGATCGAGCTTACGAAAAACTGCTTTCTTCCGGTTATGTTCCGTATTATATGTATCGACAGAAGAATACGGTTTCCAACGGGGAAAACATCGGCTTTTCCAAACCGGAGACCATTGGGCTTTATAACCTTTATATGATGGAGGATCTTCATACGGTTGCCGCCTGCGGCGCAGGAGCCTCCTCGAAATTGATCTTCTCGCCGAACGGTCGTATCGAGCGGGTGATCAATGTGAAATATCCTTATGAATATATCAATGAAAATGAGCGGATTCGGCAAAATACGATGTTGCTGGATCAAAAGCTTGGGGAGAGTAAATGACAGCAGAAACAGCAAAAAAAGAAATTGAATTGCTGAGAACGCAGTTGAATGAGCATATTTACCACTATTATGTGGAAGATGCACCTACAGTTTCCGATTATGAGTATGATATGCTGATGCGGAAATTGGTGGCGCTGGAGACGCAGTTCCCGGAATATTATTCACCTGTTTCACCCACTCAGCGTGTGGGTGGCGAGGTGTCGGAAGGCTTTACCACCTATCATCATGAAGTTCCGCTTCAAAGTTTGCAGGATGCCTTCTCCTATGAAGAACTGCTGGACTTTGATCGCCGTGTCAAAGCAATTTGTCCGGATGCGAATTATGCCGTCGAACTGAAGATTGATGGATTGTCGGTTGCACTTCGGTATGAAAAAGGTGTTTTTCAGGGCGGAGCTACTCGCGGTGATGGCTTGGATGGAGAAGATGTGAGTGCAAACCTGAAAACGATTGGTAGTATTCCGATGCATTTGACGGAACCTGTGGACATCATTGTGCGCGGGGAAGTTTATATGTCTCATAAGAGTTTTGAACGGTTGAATGAGCAAACGATCGCTGCCGGGAAGAAAGCTTTTGCTAATCCCAGAAATGCGGCGGCAGGGTCTTTGCGCCAGTTGGATAGTCGGATTACAGCAGAGCGTCATTTGGATATTTTTGTTTTCAATATCCAAAAAATGGCCGGAGAGGCACCGTTGACACACGCTGCGGGGCTGGATTATCTAAAAAAGTTGGGTTTTAAGGTAAGTCCGTTTTATCAATTGTTTGATGATATTACCGAAGCCTTTGCGGAAGTGGAACGTTTTAATGAAATTCGCGATACCTTGGGCTTTGATATTGATGGTGCGGTGCTGAAAGTGGATGATCTGCACCACCGCGAGCAGTTGGGGCAAACATCCAAAGTGCCTCGCTGGGCAATTGCATATAAATATCCTCCGGAACAAAAAGCAACACTTTTAAAAGAAATCACCATTCAAGTCGGCAGAACCGGAGTGTTAACCCCCAATGCGGAATTAGAACCGGTACGTTTGGCGGGTACAACCGTATCCCGTGCCACATTGCATAACCAAAACTTCATTCGAGATTTGGATATTCGACCCGGTGATACAGTTATCGTTCAAAAAGCGGGAGATATTATTCCTGAGGTTGTTCGTGTCGTAAAAGAGAAGCGGACGTCTGAGTGTAAGCCTTATGTGATGCCGCAATCTTGTCCGGTATGCGGCGGTGAAATCGCCGCCGATGAAAGCGGAATCGCATTACGGTGTGTAAATTTTGAATGTCCCGCTAAAATCCAGCGTCAAATTGAGCATTTCGTATCCAAAGCGGCAATGGATATTGAAGGGTTGGGTCCTGCTATGATTGAGCAGTTACTTGATCAAAAATTGATTGAAAAGCCGGATGATTTGTATAAATTAAAAAAAGATGAGTTGGCGGCGCTGGAGGGCTTTGGTGAGAAATCAAGTCGGAGGCCAAGCGGTCTTAGGAA
>JAZNGR010000076.1:0-8058 GCA_045576575.1 Eubacteriales bacterium | reverse complement strand
TTGACGCATCTTCTTAATATCGAAATCCCCGACCATCACTGTTCCACCGCTGGGGACTTCTTCGTGCATCAAAAGCTTGATGACCGTACTCTTACCGGCACCGCTCGGGCCGATAATGAAGGCAAATTCTCCGTCTTCAATCTTAAAAGTCACTCCATTCAGTGCATTTGTGCCATTGGAATAACTCTTATAAACATCATCAAATAAAATCATATTAGCCCTTTCATTAGAACTTGGTCGGATTCGCGGTCAGATACTTTTTGACCATCAACGCCACCTTAAATACGATAGCATGGTCAAATCTGCGCAGATCCAGACCGGTCAATTTACGAATTTTTTCCAAACGATATACAAGGGTATTCCGATGAACAAACAACTTACGAGAGGTCTCCGATACATTCAGATTGTTTTCAAAGAACTTTTGAATAGTAAAGAGCGTCTCATAGTCCAATGACTCAATAGAGCCTTTCTTGAACACCTCAGAAAGAAACATCTCGCAAAGAGTGGTGGGCAATTGATAAATCAAGCGACCGATTCCAAGATTATCATAGGTCATGATAAACTTCTCGGTATCAAAGACCTTACCTACTTCCAATGCAATCTGTGCTTCATTGAAAGAACGGGGCAGATCCTTCAAATTATCAACAATAGTACCAATGCCAACATAAGATTTAATGTAAAGATCACTGCTAACAATATCAATAATGCTCTTAGCAAGTTTCTCTAAGTCTTTATTATCATTGAAATTCTTTACTTCTTTAACCAGTACCAGATCGGTCTCATTAATATTGATAATGAAGTCTTTTTGGCGATCCGGGAAGAGATTCTGCAGGATATCATAAGCAGAAACGTCGCTCTTATCGGAGAGGCGAATCAAGATCACAACACGATATGCTTCCACCTCAAAACGAAGTTCCTTGGCCTTAATATAAATATCCCCGGGCAGAATATTATCCAGGATTACATTCTTCACAAAATTGTTCTTATCGAATTTTTCGTCATAGTATTGCTTGATGTTGGTCAAAGTGATGGTGATCAAATTAATATAGCGAGCAGCCATCTCATCAGCGCCTTCCACAAAAGCAACATACTCCAAACCGGAGCGGGAGTTTAAAGGCTTATAAGTATAACCGCCTTCCACAATGCTTTCCATCGTAGCGGAAATAGATGAAATCACATTTTCATGAACCTCGCCAATCTTGATCAGATCACTGCAAGAAATTACAGTACCATTCTCATCAATAACACCGACCGTACGATCAATGCTATCCTTTAACTGATAAACAATGCTTTGAAAAAAACGATTGGACATACCCAATATTCCTCCTATACATTTTGACTATAATGCTAATTATGATTTTACAACATTTCCGTATCTTTTTCAACAGTTTTTTGTAAAAAAATTTGTTAACTTTGCACAAGTATTTTCAAATTCGCCTCAAAAGTGGCTGTTTTCAAGGAAAAAACTGAAGATTTCTTTTGTTAAAAATAGATAAAAAAAGCGCCCTGCTACTGCAGGGCGCTTAACATAAAACGAATTAGTTAACCAAAGTACGCTCAGTTTCAGCGTCAAAGAGATGGCAATACTCCAGATCCAAAGCCACTTTGATGACATCATCAGCAACAGCGCTAGACTTAGGAGATACACGGGCAGTAAACTTGCTGCCTTCCACATCCAGATACAGATAGGTTTCGGAACCCATCTTCTCAGCAACTTCAACGGTAGAGGTAATAACATACTGAGGAATTCTATTCAAATGCTCAGCCTCATCGTGAACATGCTCGGGACGAATACCAAGGATCAAGGTCTGACCAACCTTCTCCTTCACATCGTCGTTAACCTTCTCTGCGGGCAACTTCAAGGAGTTTTCAGCGAACTCCACATAGTAGTCACCGTTCTTCTCAACCAACTGAACCTTAACAAAGTTCATCTGGGGAGAACCGATAAAGCCGGCAACGAACATATTGCAGGGATAGAGATACAGATTCTGAGGAGTATCTACCTGTTGAATCAGACCGTCTTTCATAACAACGATACGAGTAGCCATGGTCATAGCTTCGGTCTGGTCATGGGTAACGTAGATGAAGGTAGTCTTCAGGTTATGATGGATCTTAGAAAGCTCGGTTCTCATCTGAGCACGCAGCTTAGCATCCAAGTTAGAGAGAGGCTCGTCAAGCAGGAAGACCTTAGGCTCACGCACGATTGCACGACCCAAAGCAACACGCTGACGCTGACCACCGGACAAAGCCTTGGGCTTTCTGTCGAGCAAGTGGCTGATGTCCAGGATCTTAGCAGCTTCTTCTACACGTCTCTTGATCTCTTCCTTGGGAGTCTTTCTCAACTTCAGACCAAAAGCCATGTTGTCGAAACAGGTCATATGAGGATACAGAGCATAGTTCTGGAACACCATTGCAATGTCTCTGTCCTTAGGAGCAACATCATTGACAAGTTTGTCGCCGATGAACAGTTCACCCTCAGTGATCTCTTCCAGACCGGCAATCATTCTCAGAGTCGTGGACTTACCGCAACCGGAAGGACCAACGAGTACGAGAAACTCTTTGTCTTCGATTTCGAGATTGAAATCAGAAACCGCAACAACACCGCCGGGATATCTTTTGTAAATGCCTTTTAATGACAAGCTTGCCATGTCGTTAAACCTCCTGAAAATAAAGCATTATTTTACTTATGATTACTATACCATAATTTAGTTTAAATTTAAATACTTTTTTTAAACAAATTTAGTGTTTACATTTTGTCTACTTTGCACAAACATGGTAGTGTTCAAATATTTTACGGGCATTTTTTAGTTGATATGCCCATATTTTTATTCCACCGCCTCTAAACCGAGAACCTCATCTTCTGTTAGATACCGACATTCGCCGCATTTTAATTTCAAGTCCAAAGTCAGCCCATGGATCCCCGAACGATGCAGTTGAATCACTTCGTTCCCGAGGGCTGCAAACATTCGTTTGATCTGATGATATTTTCCCTCTGAAATACGAATAATGCCGCACTTCTCCCCTGTTGGTTCAAAATATGCAGGCTTACAATGAAGGCCATCACGAAGCACAATTCCATCCTTTAATAATTCAATATCTTCCGTTGTAACGATGTCTCTTAAACCAACGTGGTACTCTTTGAATATTTCCTTTTTAGGCGCAAGTAAACGATGCGCAAGGGCTCCATTATTGGTAATCAGCACCAATCCGGTGGTATCTTTATCTAAACGACCACATACAAAGAGATCCTTCTTTTGAAATTCCTTCGGCAAAAGATCAAATACCGTTTTATTGGATCTGTCATGATTGGCGCAAATATAACCTTGCGGTTTATGCAGCATAATATAAAAGTATTGCTGGTAGGAAACCGGGGAACCGTCTAAAGAGATTTCTTCACGGTCCACATGAATGCTTCCGGACCGAACTACCGTTCCATCCACAGCAACACGACCGGATCCGATCATCTTCTTAATCTCGCTTCGCGTATAGTTTAGCGTATCAGAAAGATATTTATCTAAGCGCATATCCTCGGATCCTTTCTTTAAAATCAATGCTATTATAAGTAACGCAACATACTTTTGTCAAGTAAAAGCGGCGTCTGAAATACAGACGCCGCTTAATTATTCTTTCACAAATCCGTGTACGAACCCATTTAACGCGGTGGAAGAAATATCTCCACCAATGGCCTTTCCGTTGTATACCAGCAGATTTGCCACTACGCCCTCCGATTGATCGGGATAATTAGTCACCTTATAAGTGTACTTTTTTGCCCTTGTGCCCTTATATTTTGACAAATCAAAACCGCTCAACTGCTGATTGTTGTTGTACGTTTCGTAGTTTGCATCAAACTCGGCGGGTATAATCACCTCTTCGATCAACATTGGCTGAGGTTCCACTTCATAACCAAACGCCTGAAGTAAACTCACCTGTTGTTCAGTGGTTTTTGCAGCAGTATCAATGGAGTTCTTCAGAACATCCGTTGATGCTTTCGGTGTAAACACTGCAAACGCACCGATGGATAAACAAATCACCGCGCACAATCCCCAAATCAGATTTCGGTTCAGTTTTACGGACCACACAAACATAGCATAACCTCATTTATATAGAATTTACACTACATTTATATGAGAATCGTTACTCAATTATTCTGCTTTTTCAGCAATGACCTTTTGGGTAATGTTGCCGGGGGCTTCGCGATACTCCAAGAAGGAGAACTCGAAGGATGCACGAGCATGGGTCATGCTGCGTAAATCCATGGCATAGGAATTCATCTCACTCATTGGAACGATGGCACAAACAATCTTATACCCTCTTGTTTCGGCAGCGTCCATGGAAAGAATTTGACCGCGGCGCTTATTAATATCACCAATGATATCCCCCATCAACGCATCGGAAACTAAAACTTTCAAAGTTCCAACCGGCTCCAGCAGCACCGGATTCGCCTGCTTCATACCTTCTTTAAAGGCAATAGATGCCGCCATCTTAAATGCCATTTCAGAAGAATCGACCGGATGATAAGAGCCATCCAGCAAGGTAGCCTTCAAACCGGTAACAGGATATCCCGCCAAAACACCCTTTGTAATAGACTCACGCAAGCCCTTTTCGACAGCAGGGAAAAAGTTCTTGGGAACTGCACCGCCAAAGACCGACTCTGCAAACTCAAATTCGCCCTCAAACAGAGGCTCAAATTCAATCCAAACATGACCGTATTGACCATGACCACCGGACTGTTTCTTATGCTTGCCTTCCACCTTAACCTTCTTACGGATCGCTTCGCGGTAAGGCACCTTCACATCCTCAAGATTAACTTTAACTCCAAATTTAGATGCCAACTTGGAAACAACCACATCCAACTGCAGATCACCAAATCCGGAGAGAACCATCTGTTTGGTTTCAGGATTCACTTCAAACTTCAAGGAAGGATCTTCTTCGATCATACGGTTAATCCCTTGAGCGATCTTTTCTTCATCACCCTTAGCCTGGGAAACAACAGCCTTACTGTAGTTTGCCTGGGGGAACTTAATGGCAGGAAACTCAACTCGACAATCTTTATCACAAAGAGCATCAGAAGTTGCGGTAACCGCTAACTTGGTAAATACGCCGATATCACCGGCTTGCAGATCCGAAACCTCAACCTGCTTTTTGCCGAAAGGAGTATAAACATGAGCGATCTTTTCAAATTCATCTTTTCTGGTGTTCAGGTAACTTGCATCCTTCTTCACAGTACCGGAATACACTTTAAAGAAAGACATTTTGCCAACAAAGGGGTCAGCAACAGTCTTAAAGACGCGCAAAACCATGGGGCCGGCAGGATCACAATCTAACTGAACCTCTTCCCCGTTCTTCTGAACAGTAACAGCACCTTTGCAAAGGGGATTGGGGAAATAATCCACAATCGCGCGAAGCAACTGATAAATACCAAGAACTTCGGTGGGAACACCACAGAATACAGGATACAGCAAGCGCAACGAGACAGCATTCTTCATGCCTTCCTGTAACTCTTCGGGGGTAAACTCTTCTTCCGCAAAGAATTTATCCATTAAAGCATCATCCGTCTCAGCAATGGCTTCCAACGCTTCATGATAATAAGTATTAACCTTATCCTGCATATTGGCGGGAACAGGGCATTCACCAACGCCAAAGCGATAACCATCGTTTTTAATGACGTTTACGGTACCAACCATTTTTCCGTCTTCAATAATCGGCAAAGTGATAGGTAAGATTTGAGATCCGCCAAACTTTGCGTGCAACTGTTCCACAATACTGTAAAAATCAGCATTATCATCATCCAAGCCGCCCACAAAGAACGCACGAGGCATCATACGCTCTTCCGCCTTTTTCCATGCTTTTTCAGTACCGACTGAAACAGTATTCTTTGCAGTAAGAACCATCAAAGCAAGATCCGAGACCTCAAGAGCAGAAATCTGGTCACCTTCGTAATCATAGTTTCCCGGAACATCGATCAAATTGATCTTTGTATCCTTATATTCAAACGATGCCATAGACAAAGAGATCGAAAACTTGCGCTTGATCTCCTCAGCATCAAAATCAAGTACGGTATTTCCCTGCTCGACTTTACCCAAACGATCCGTATTTTTTGAAAAATACAGCATCGCCTCTGCCAGGCTGGTCTTACCATTGCCTTTATGGCCGATCAAGCAGATGTTTCGAATGTTTTTTGCAGGTGTGCTCATGAATATGTCTCCTTTCGCGAAACCTTTTGGCTTCGAGTAAATACTATGAAAACATTATACATTATGAACAAACAAAATGCAAGCATTTGATGAATTATTTGCAAAAAGTACAAACCAACCATACAACAGCAGTCCAAATTCCCTGAAATACCAGAATTTGCATTGCCGTATCATCCGAATATCCCGCCAAAGCGATAAAGAAAATCAGACCGATACTCAAGAGCATATATAATAATCGAATCATACGATTGATCTTAATGGCTGTAAGAAGTTTGCTGGAGCCGTAAAGGCTGGCAGCAAGCCCCTGCATGCCCGTTCTGGAGGCAATCAAATCAGGGGATTTTTCTTTCTTCTCCAAGAACGAGTGACAAGCTTCTCCAAGGTTATAAGAAATAAAATGAAACAAACCCAGATCAATCATGGGATAGAGCGCCTTTAAAAGATTTGCATCAAATAAATAATTGTTTGAAACCAGACCAACGCTCAGCTGCTCATCAATAGCAAATTCAATTGCTCGCTTTGTTTGCAGATTACTTTCAAAACTGGCAATAAAAATGCCTGCAGGTTCATTGTTATATGCAACATAAACCGGAAAATGGCATGGTTTTAATTGCATATTCAAAAACTGATTGGGAAATTTAATTTTTAATTCGCCCATATATTCTGCACTGCCAACCACAAAGTCACGGCTATTAATAATGCAAGAATAACCATAGCCTTTTTGATACGATGGATTTAATACACCCGGAAGTTTCACCGATTTGGTATCAATCATCTTTAAAAACAGCGGTTTTAACGGTGTCCCGACACATGAATATAGCGCAGCAATATAAGTGATCAAATCGTCGATCTGCAAGGCGCCAAGAGCCTTTACACCCTGCAACAGCACCGCGTTTTCACCCAAAAAATCTTGTTCGCTAATCATTAAAAGATCGGTGTCTTCCAATTCCTTCGCGGAGGAAACCGAAGTCAATATCCCACCATTTTTGCGAATCTTCTGACCGTTTTTATAGATGGATGCAGCATAATAATAACGAGAAAAGAACGGAATACTCAGTGCAAACGCAGCGGCAGGAAAATATAACGCCTCTTGCCATCCGGTCAGTTGCCAAACCGCAATGGTTCCGGCAAGAATCAAAAGAATTGATAAAAAATGAATACGATAAAACTTATGGTCACATTCATAATCACTATAACTATGATCAATAAACTTGGAAACCAAGTCGGTGCCGTGGGCAAACAGTACATCCCCACCTTCTCCGGTTTCTAAAATCAATTCATTTTTAATCTCGAGATCCGGTTGCAAAGTAGCCGTAAGTTTATTCCCGGAAGCAGCAGAGATTCTAAAGTTCTTTTTAATGTTAGATGCAATTCTTTTCTTAGCAACCACATTAAAATACAGACCAATTGCGAGCATTGGCTCCAGATACAGCGGATATCCACGAAGTGCAGGAATTATCAAGGATAAAATGCGAACAGATGTTAAAGAAATAAACAGAAACGCAAGCAATGTATCTGTATCGGCACGCAGATGGAGCAAACGTGCCAAACCATGAGTGAAAATGCCAAAAGACAAAAAACCGCATGCCAAGTCAAGTGCCAATAATATCAGATGAAACCAAACAGTATCGCTTGCTAAACCAAGAATACCGCCGTGAATACCAAAAATAAAAGCAATAACAGAAGCAAGACTCACCAAAAAGAACGCAACAGATTTTACCGCCATTTTACCTGCAGTATTTTTTAAATCACGATAAATCTCATCTCGCTCGTCTTCCGATTCAAAGTCTACAATATCTTCTTGTTCAATATCATCGTAGATAGGAGAGCGAATAGGAGGCTCTTCCCCCTCCTCGTTCTCGTC
>JAZNGR010000075.1:0-2307 GCA_045576575.1 Eubacteriales bacterium | reverse complement strand
ACAGAACGACATGGCTACGATCCGACTTGTCAATCCTGATCTGTCTGTGAAAGACGGCAAGATCGTTGTTAAGGCTGCTGCAGCTGCTAAGACCGAGACTCCCGCAGTTGAAGAAGCTACCGCAGAATAATCAGTCGAAGTGAATGATAGAGAAGGCGCTATTCTGCCTTCTCTATTTTTTTGGGAAAGGATTTTCGAAGAAAGGAGGGTCTTGAATGGCAACTGAGATAACGAAAGTGATGCCCGATTCCTTGGGCGAAGAACTGGGGCTGAAACCCGGTGATAAATTAATTGCGATGAATGGAAACCCCATCCGTGATGTAATTGATTATATGTATTATGAAGCTGCCGAAGATCTTTCTCTTCTGATGGAGATCGACGGAGAAGAGGTTCTCTTTGAGATCGAAAAGGATAGCGAAGAGCCGTTGGGTTTGGATTTTGAAGATTATCTGATGGACCGTCAGCGCAGTTGCAAGAATAAATGCATCTTTTGCTTTATTGATCAATTGCCTAAAGGGCTTCGCAAAACCCTTTATTTTAAAGATGATGACGCCCGCCTCTCCTTTTTAATGGGAAACTATATCACCCTCACCAACCTTTCTGAGGAGGATTTGGAACGCATTATTAAAATGCGGATCTCGCCCATTAATATTTCGGTTCATTCCACTGAACCCGATCTGCGGGTGAAGATGATGGCCAATCCCAATGCCGCCAAGATCAATGAGATCTTAAAGCGGTTTTATGATGCGGGTATTGAGATGAATTGCCAGATCGTGCTCTGCAAAGGCGTCAACGACGGCGCTCATCTGGAGAGATCCCTTCGGGATCTTGCGGCCCTTGCACCGATGGTAAGGAGCACCAGCGTGGTCCCTGTTGGAATCTCCGATCATCGGCAAGGGTTATACCCCTTGGTTCCCTTTGAAAAAGAGGATGCAATGGCGGTCATCGACCTGATCGAAAAGATCGGCAGAGAGCAACGCGCGAAAAACGGTGTAGCGGGTTGTTATGCTTCTGATGAGTTTTATGTGCTGGCAGAGCGGGATGTTCCCGCCGAAGAGGCTTATGACGGCTATCCCCAGATCGAAAACGGTGTGGGGCTGATGCGCTCCCTTCAGGTTGAACTTGAGGATGCCCTTGCCGCTGAAGACGGGGATGAAACCCCGCGGGAGATCGGTATTGTGACCGGTGTTTTGGCGGCGGATTATATGGGGCGGCTGCTGGAGATGATTCAAAAGAAATTTCCTGCCCTTCGTTTTGAAATCTACCCCATTGTCAATCATTTCTTTGGGGAGAAGATTACCGTCTCGGGACTTGTGACCGGTACCGATATTGTGGATCAACTGAGAGGGAAGGAACTACCTGCTCGTCTTTTGATTCCGAGCAGTATGCTGCGTGCGGAGCAGGATCTGTTTTTGGACAGTATGTCCCATGAAGAAGTATCAGCCCTTTTGGATCGCCCCATTGCGATTTCCATGAATGATGGGGAAGATCTGTTGAATAAGATATTAGGAAGGTGATTATATGCGATTACCTGTTGTTGCGATTGTTGGGCGCCCTAATGTGGGAAAAAGTGCTCTCTTCAATAAATTAGCAGGCGCCCGCCTCTCTATTGTGGAAGATACCCCCGGCGTTACGCGGGATCGGATCTATGCCACTGTGGAGTGGCGCGCCAAAAACTTCATGCTGATTGATACCGGCGGTATTGAACCCATGCGTGAAGATATTATATTGACCCAAATGCGCCGCCAGGCCGAGATGGCGATCGACACTGCCGACTGTATTGTCTTTCTGACCGATATTCAGACCGGTATGACCGGCGATGATCGGGAGATCGCCAATATGCTCTATCGTTCCGGGAAACCCATTGTCCTTTGCGTCAATAAGGTGGATCAACTGGGTGCTCCTCCCATGGAGTTTTATGAGTTTTATAATCTGGGGCTTGGCGATCCCATTGCTGTTTCTGCGGTACATGGCAGCGGAACCGGCGATCTTTTGGATGCGGTTTATGAGCATCTGGTTTTTGAGGAAGAGAATCCCGAAGAAGAGCAACCCATTAAAGTGGCGCTTCTGGGCAAACCCAATGTGGGCAAATCCTCGCTGATCAACCGGCTTTTGGGAGAAGAACGTTGCATCGTTTCCAATATCCCCGGTACTACCCGCGATGCGGTGGATGCGCTGTATTCCTGCGAAGCAGGGGAGTTTTGCCTCATTGATACCGCGGGTATCCGCAAAAAGAAAAAGGTGGAAGACGCGGTGGAAAAATATAGCGTCATCCGTTCTTATATGGCAGTAGAGCGTGCCGATGTT
>JAZNGR010000074.1:0-1761 GCA_045576575.1 Eubacteriales bacterium | reverse complement strand
CGGCTGCACCTTCTGCCCCTATCTGCCCTTGTGCCGAAGAGAGCGGGAGGATCGCCGACCCATGCGCACCAAGGTGCCCGCATCAGAGCTCTTCGGAGAAACAAAAAAGGCAGAAAAGAAGAAAAAAACAAAGAAGGAGGGTGAGGGCAAATGAGTCAAAAAGAGAAAAAAGAATTTCAATTGACTCCTCAGCAAGAAGCCGCCATCACGGCCCGTGGGGTGGATCTTGCAGTCAGTGCCGCCGCCGGCTCAGGCAAGACCGCCGTTCTCACCCGCCGCATTGTGGGGCTTCTTGCGGAAAAGGACAGCGGAGTGGATGCGGGTCGCATTGCGGTGGTGACCTATACCAAGGCCGCCGCCGCCGAGCTGGAGGAGAAGCTGTACCGTGTTCTGTCCGAGGAGGCCGAAACGAAAAACGATCCCCATCTTCTGCGCCAACTTGCCCGCCTGCAGCAAGCCCAGATCTCCACCATTCACTCCCTCGCCTTCTCCATCATTCGGGAAAACCGAATGGAATTGGGCCTGGAAAAGGGAGTGCGCATTGCCGATGAGACCCAAAGCGCCACCCTCCGCAAAAAAGCGGTGGAGGAGGCGGTGGCCGAGTATCTGTCCCAAGAGAGCGCTCCCGATCTGATGGGGCTCTTTGGCTCGGGCAATTCCAAATCAGGGCTTGTGAAGGCCGTGATGGACCTGATGACCGCCACCGATTCTTTGGAACGGGGTCTTGGGGGTCTTGCGGAGCAAAATGAAGAAAACAAAGCCCTCTATTCCAAATTGAAGGAGGGCTCCCTCTCCTTCTGGCAATCCCCTTGGGGCCAACTGCTTTTGGAGGAAATGGAGGAAAAGCTTTTCTTCTGCCAAGAGCTTTTGTCTCAGGCACTGGTGGCCCTGTCGGGCACAGTGAAGCTTACGGAGGTTTTTCACCCTGTCCTACAGGAAATGTACTACGGGGTGCAAAAGGTGCTCTCCGCCGTTTTGAAGGGAGATCCCGATGACGGGAAAGCCCCCCTTTTGCCCCTTTTGAATCTGAAATTGGATACGGCACGGGGCCTTCCCGCAGAAGAAAAATACACCAACAGCTACTGCCGAGAGAGCTTTAACAAGGCCAAGGATCTGTTGGGAAAGGTGTGGGAAATCCTCGTATTCACTCCTGCCGAGCGCCTGGAGGACCTGGGGGAGAGCCTTTTTCTTGCCGATCATATCCTTTCCCTGGTTCAGCGGGCAAGTGAACATTACACCCGAGGTAAGCGTGAGGCATCCCTTTTGGACTATGCGGATCTGGAGCATATGGCCCTGTCTCTCCTGGCCGAGTACAAAAACGGCCAGTGGGTCAAAACGCCACTGGCCCATCGGATCTCGGGAGAATTTGATGCGGTGTTTGTGGACGAATATCAGGATACCAACGGGGTTCAGGATCGTCTGTTTTGCCACCTTGCCCGACCGGGTCGGCTCTTCATCGTGGGAGATCCCAAGCAGAGCATTTACCGCTTCCGTGGCGCCGAGCCCTCTATTTTTTCAGGCTATAAAAACAATCTGAAGCACTATGAGAAGGGGCAGTCGGGCATGCAGAAGATCCTTCTTTCCGCCAATTTCCGTTGCGATCGCACGGTGATCGATCTGGTAAACCGCATCTTTGCCCGTATGATGCACTCGGATCGGGAGGGGAGCCTTTACCAAAAAGAGGATTTCCTCAAGCACGAAAAACAGACTTCCGAGGGCTATGTGCCCGAGCCTGCGGAGCTGGTGCTGGTGGGAAAGCCC
>JAZNGR010000073.1:0-3797 GCA_045576575.1 Eubacteriales bacterium | reverse complement strand
ATCCGAACCCCCAAAACCGTTTTCAAAACCCAAAAAGAGACCGCGAAAGATGACGAGTATTTTTAACACAGATTTGCGCCAAAATCTTGAATTTTAAGGCGCTTATTCCTTACGAAGGTCTGCCCAAAGCGGAGCATTTTTTCAATCTAATAATTTAAAACCAAATTCCGAAAGCGCATTGCGGATAATCTCCACATGCTCAAAGTTTCTTGTTTCCAGAATAACATGCAGATAGCAACCGTTAATATCCGAGCCGGCATTGGTATGTTCATGATGAACGCCGATTACATTGCCACCCAATTCGGCGATAATACGAGATACATGCTTCAGCTGACCGGGCTTGTCCATCAACTCGATATTCAAACGACAGGTTCTGCCCGACATCAAGAGGCCGCGATCAATAACGCGAGAGAGGATCGTTACATCAATATTACCGCCGGAAAGCAAGCAAGCCACCTTTTTCCCTTTAATGGGAACTTTGTTAAACATTGCAGCAGCGGCGGCAGCAGCGCCCGCACCTTCCGTAACCAGTTTCTGCTGTTCCATTAAAGCAAGGATTGCAGCAGAAATCTCATCATCCGTTACAGTGACAATCTCATCTACATATTTGGAGCAAATTTCAAAAGTCAACGCGCCTGGTTTTTTAACCGCAATACCATCGGCAATGGTAGAAACGCTCTTTAATTCCTCGATCTTTTGATCTTTCACTGAATTGAACATGCTGGGAGCCCCGGCCGCCTGTACACCGTAGACCTTAATATTGGGATTTAAATTCTTGACCGCAAAGGCAACGCCGGAAATCAAACCACCTCCGCCAATGGGAACGATGACTGCATCCAAATTATGAATCTGATCAAAGAGTTCCAAGCCAATAGTGCCCTGTCCTGCAATTACAAATTCATCATCGAAGGGATGAATAAAGGTATAGCCCATTTCATCACGTAATTGCAGTGCCTTGGCATAGGCATCATCGTAAACACCCTCGACCAAGACCACCTCTGCACCGTAACTACGGGTAGCTTCCACTTTAGAGATGGGTGCACCGTCCGGCAAGCAAATTACAGATTTAATCCCATTTTTTTGCGCAGAAAGAGCAACGCCTTGAGCATGATTTCCTGCCGAGCAGGCGATTACACCTCTTGCCTTTTCTTCATCGCTTAATTGAGACATTTTATAGTAGGCACCGCGCACCTTAAACGAACCTGTGATTTGAAGATTTTCAGTTTTTAAATAAACCTCTGCCTCCGGGTTGATTTGAGGTGCTGCGATCACATCAGTCTTGCGAATCACATCTCTCAATACATATCCGGCATGGTAGATTCTATCAAGTGTTAACATATCCTTATCCCTTTTCTATTGTTGCGAAAGTAAGTAGTCTGTAAACTGATCAGCGGCCCGCGCAGATCGCCCACCCTTGCGAAGCGCGAAGGCTTCCGCAAGAATATCCAATTCATTCGGATCAATTCTGATCTTCTTGGCATCCGCCAATTGATGCACAATCCGAAGATAGAGTTCCTTATTGGGCTTAGAAAACAAAATAGTTAGACCGAACCGCTCCGAGAGAGAAATCAATTCTTGCACCGTATCATTATGGTGTACATCATCACCCGAGCGATCAGAGAAACTCTCCTTTACTAAATGACGGCGGTTACTGGTAGCATAAATCACAGTGTTTTTATTCCGCGCCGAAACCGACCCTTCCAATATTGCCTTTAGAGTGCTGAAATAATCGTCATTTTTATTGAAGGAAAGATCATCTATAAAGATGATAAACTTCAAAGGATTACGACTCAGTTCATCCATAATCATCGGCAATTGAAGCACCTGCTCCTTGCGAATCTCGATCAAGCGAAGGCCTTCCGAAGCTAAAAGGTTGGTTACCGCCTTCACTGTGGAGGACTTACCGGTACCGGCATCTCCACAAAGTAAAATATTAGCAGCAGGTTTTCCGCTCAGCAACGCACGCGTGTTATCAATCACCTGTTTACGTTCTTCTTCATAACCGATCAGATCCTCCAAGGAGATGGGATCGGCACTGCGAACAGGGATGATATTGCCATCCTGTAAAGTAAACATTCGATTGGAAACAAAAATACCGTAACCATAACGATGAACATCTTTCATCCGCGCCTCATAAAGGGCACTAAAATCTTTGGTATCGTTTTCAAAGCGTGCTAAATAGCCGTCATATCCAACCAAGTCGGCAAGATTTTTAGGATCTAAAGAGGAAATTGCCGAAAACAAAGAAAGTTCATTTTCAACACACCGTTGCAACACCGCGGGAATCGGATCATTATGCGCTCTTAAAAGTACATACTCATTTTCATCCTCAAACAATGCTTTTTGCAAATAATCGCTCAGGTTATGAGAGCACGCGAACAATGCACTGACAAAAGCACTGTATGCATCCGCTAAAACAACTGTGTTTTCTGTTTTTAGATTTAAAAACTGACGCAAAGCGATCATCGGTGGTTGTTGCAAAACATTGCGGAATACCACCACCGAGGAAAGCGCCATAGAAACATTCTTCCAATCCGAGATCATCAGGTTCGCCACACTTTCATCAGGCCAATTCAGCCAAAATCTTTTCGGTCATCTCTGTGCAGGTGAGCGGATCTTTACCGGCAGTTGCCAGGTCGGCAGTTCTCCAACCATTATTCAGCACGCGGTCCACCGCATTTTCAATGGCGCTTGCTTCTTTTTCAAGATCAAAGGAATAACGAAGCATCATCGCCGCAGACAAAACAGTAGCTATAGGATTCGCCTTGTTTTGACCTGCAATATCGGGTGCAGAGCCGTGGATCGGCTCATACATTCCGCGGGTGCCATCTCCCAAAGAGGCGGAGGGCAGCATACCGATGGAGCCGGTGATCTGGGAAGCCTCATCCGAAAGAATATCGCCAAACATATTCGAGGTGACCACCACATCAAATTGCGCAGGATTCTTCACCAACTGCATGGCCGCATTATCAACCAACATATCCTTGCAGGTAATCTCTGGATAATCGGCAGCCATTTCATGAACCACCTTTCTCCAAAGACGGGAGGTTTCCAATACATTCGCTTTATCGATGCTGATCACATTGCCGCGGCGTTTTTTCGCCGTTTCAAAAGCCACTCTTGCAATACGCTCGATCTCCAAGCGGCTGTAGCATTCGGTATCATAGGCCTCTTCACCGTATTTTCCCTGGCGATAGCCGCGGTCCCCGAAATAGATGCCGCCGGTCAGCTCCCGCACGATCATCAGATCAAAGCCCTTTTCCACCAGATCTTCCCGCAAGGGACATTCTGCCTTCAAAGCAGGATAAAGCTTGGCAGGGCGCAGATTGGTATAAAGGCCCAATGCGGCGCGAATGCCCAGAAGCGCCTTTTCAGGGCGCTGATCACCGGGCAGAGTATCCCATTTCGGACCGCCTACCGCGCCCAGTAAAACACTGTCGCTGGCCAGGCAACCGTCTACCGTTTCCTGCGGCAGAGGTTTTCCGGTTGCATCGATGGCGGCGCCGCCGATGAGATAATCGGTAAACTGAAAAGTATGACCGTATTTTTCACCGATCTTCTTCAGAACAGCAACTGCGCTGTCCACAATTTCGGGGCCGATTCCGTCCCCTTTTAATAAAGCGATATTATAGTTCATGGTCTTATCAGCGAATGCTGCCCTTTCTAATGGATTCAACCAAGCCGCCGTTGGTAATGATCTCTTGAATAAACGGCGGGAAGGGTTCGATTTCATAGGTGGCTCCGGTGGTCTTATTGCAGATCAAGTCGGATCGTAGCCATGTCGTTCTGTGTGCCAA
>JAZNGR010000072.1:0-5811 GCA_045576575.1 Eubacteriales bacterium | reverse complement strand
CACAGGACGACATGGCTACGATCCGACTTTCTGCTGGCTGCGATGATGATCATCTCCATGATGACCTGCATTATCCTGCCTGCATCTGCAGATACCGGCCTCACACTTCCTGATGGCGCTGTCAGCATTACTGAAGCCGCTACCGGGGATACCGCAACCGCGTATACCGTTAGCAGTGTGGATGAATTAATCGCTCTGCAGACTGCCATCGCCAATGTGGCCAATGGCGAGACGGTGTATATCACTGAGGATCTCGACATTGGAGCTTATGATGCTGTTGCTGATGTAACCTTCGCCTCTCAGTGGACCGGCATCAAACTTGGCAAAAAGAACCTGAACGGTTTGAATCATTCCATCATCGGATGGAATGCACCCAAGCCGCTGACCACTGTGGCATCTGCCACCATCTGCAACTTGGTTTTCTACAAGGCAGATGTGACAACTACTGCAACCTATAGTGCCATCCTCTTTTCCCTTAGTGGTGTGAAGACTGCGGATACCTTGGTTCAGAATGTTCATTTTGTGGAATGTTCCATGAAGACCGGCTACGCTTATTGCGGTCTGTTTGGAAGCTATTTCAACAAATTGGCTGTTAACCTGACCATTAAGGATTGTAGTATTGTCAATTCTAGTGTAACCTCTACCGCCAGCGATGTATTGGCCGGTGTGGGTCTTGCAATTGGCCGTTCAAAGGTCAATGGCGGCAAAATGCTCAAATTCGAGAACTTCGTGGTGGCAGGAAATACCCTGACCAATGTCAGCACCTTTGGTTCTAATTCCGGCGGTCTGATCATCGGTGATACGCAGTGGAATGACGAAACCAGTGCTGCTCCTAACGATTTCACCAATGTAGTTGTGATCAATAATACCATGATCACCGGCAGTGCCACCTCTCCCGGCAGCGCACTGTTGGCTTCCGATGCTTCCGGTACCAAGCTGTATACCGCCAGCAATGTGTTTGCTGCAAATAATAAGTTTGGTGCCAGCGCCGATGCCCTTTCCGATTGCAAGTATTTCTTCGGTACGGAAGGTAATTATATGGGCGCTGTCAGCAACCTGGTTGCCGACAATGATACCATCGTTGTGGATAAGAAGGGTCATTCCACCGCAACTGTTGAGGTCGATCCCGATCTCAACGGCGCCAAGGCTTTGGTTCTCTTGAATGAACTGGTTGATGCCGATTGGGGTATCATCAGTGATAGTACCGGTGGCACTGTTGTGCGCACTGTTGCACCTTTGTCTATGGGCGCAACCGTTCCGGTGACCCTCACCTTCAAATTCCCGACAGGCGATATGGTCTTTGCTATGTGTGATGACGGTGTATTCGCTTCCAAGGAATCCAAGGCGTTGGTCGATGCTGAGGATTGGATCGATTCCGATGGCAATTCTTGGGCGACCGAAGATGATGTTGAATGGAATTGTATTTACTCCGAGTCTAAAGTTTATACGCTCAACTACTCTCTTACTTATGAATCTAATGGCGATGGCACCCATAAAGTGACTTGCTCCGAGGGCGATTGCGATCATAATGCCGATGCAGAGCCCTGTACCGTTGTTGCCGATGAGGCCAATAATGTGGCGGCAGGTTATTATACTCCCGCTGTTTATGCCTTCACCTGCGAAGTTTGTGAAGGCGCTTGGACCGAAGAAGACGCCGAGTCCGTCAGCCCCGCTCCCTTCAGCGCGGTTCTGGATAAGGAAGTCTGCATGGCAGGGGATACCATCACTCTGACGGTTGTTCCCGCTATGGACGCCGGAATTACTTCTTATGATATTGATGTTACTTACGATGAGACCAAGCTGACCTGCGATGAGCCCGTTATCAGCGGCGCAACCGGCGAAGTTACCTTCACCTTCACCGTTGCAGACGGCGTTTCTGCCGTTAAGGCAGCAATCGCTGTGGAAATCTCCAACATCAATGAAGATACGCTGACCGCAAGAAACCCTGTTGTAACCAAAGAATTCTTTGTTGGTGGTAAGGTTCCCGTTGCCGACGTTGAGACCAACGAGCTGGCAACCGAGTTTACCATTTCTACCGTCGAAGAACTGATCTATGTAGCAAACAACTATACCAAGTTTGCTGATGGAGATACCATTTATCTGGCAAACGATCTGGATATCGCAACTTATGAAGGCGATTTCGTTACCGACTTTATTGGTATCGGTAACGGGCAGGATAAGACCTCCATCGTTCTGATGGCAGACTTTGATGGTCAGGGTCATACCATTTATAATTATGCCGATACCCACGCCATCTTCAAGGGTCTGGGCGGCAATGTTAAGAACCTGAACATTGTGGATGCCGATGTGGCTTTGGATTACTATGGCGGTGTGGTCGTTGGCTATTCCTGTATTCTGGCCAATGGTGATGTTACCATCTCCAATGTTCATGTAAGAGATTCCAAACTGTCCAATGAGACTTCCGGTTTCATGGGCTTCATTCTGGGCGGTCTGAATAACAAGGTCCGCAAGGTTACTTTGGAGAACTGCTCGGTAATCGGTTGTGAAATGACCAATGGTGTGGCTGCTGCATCCGATGGTCTGTTGACCGGCCGTATCCGTGATAACGCAGGTTCTTCCTTTACTGCGAAGAACTGTCTGGTTGCCAACAGCACCATCAACACCAAGAACAATGCTACTGAAGGCGGCGGCGTTGTGTTTGGTGATTTCGGCGGCCGTAGTGCAGATGCTTCCGTTGTTTTGGAAAACATCGCTTCTATCAACAATAAGCTGATAAACCCTGCAGGTTCCAAGGCTTCTGCTATCACCAATAACTGTAAGTATTATGATGATATCGTTGCCACCAATGTGTTTGCAGTCAATGTTCTTCATTCCACCGATGACGGCGAGACCTTTGAAGTTCTGGATAATCTGTTTGATTCTCAGAACAGTGCGCAGGCCATCACCGTAACCAACGGTGTGGCTCCCTCCGATGTTGAATACATCGTGAAGGACAATGCTTCTTCTGTTTTGAATACCACCGAGGTGTCCGATTATAATGTTGAGGCCATTCTTGCTCTTATGAACAAGAAGACCGAATTTGATTGGACCATCGAGAATGGCGCCATTGTATTGGCCGATGAAGAGGTTGAACTCTATACCGCCACCTTCAAGCTCTTTGAAGGAACTGTGGTTCTGGGTACCGATCCTGCTACCGGTGTTCTGGTTGTGGATGAGGATACCGTTGCAAGGGTTGAGGCTGAGACCTGGGTCAATGAGGCTACCGGCGAGGTTGAAACCATCAATTGGGATGCGGTTCTCACCGAGAATGTTTCCTATAAGCTGAACTACACTCTGTCTGTGGTAACCAACAACGACGGTACCCATAATAGGATCTGCTCCGAAGAGGGCGATTGCAAGCATGAGAGCTTCAATATTCCTTGTACCAAGGTCGAAAAGGCGGAGAATGATGTAGAAGCAACCTACTTCACTCCTGCTGAGATCGGTTATACCTGTGAGCTTTGCGGTGGTAACTGGTCTGAAGTGAATGAAGCTTCTGTCAGCCCTGTTCCCTTTGCTGTAGAATTGGATAAAGAAGGCAACTATCCTTCCGGTTCTGACCTGACGGTAACCATCAATATCAATGAGGATGTTGACTTTGATTCTTACAGCGCAACCGTAACCTATGATCCCGCATTCCTTTCCGGCGACGGTGAAGACGGCGTGATCGTACTGGAAGACCTCACCAAGGATGCGGTTCTGAACTTTACTGTAGAAGCTGATGCAGATTCTTCTGTTATTAGCGTTGTTATCACCAAGATGACTGTGGCAGGAGAGAACGTAACCGTTCGCAGCAATACTGCTTCCGCTACCGTAAAGGTTGCTCCCAGAACTGCCGCTTCCGATGTGGCCGCCGATGACGATGTCGTGGACTATACCATCTCCGATATCGACGAACTGATCTGGGTTGCCAACAATATGTCCAACTTCGTTGCAGGCGATACCCTCTATATCGTCAACGATCTGGATATCACCGCTTATGATAAAACTGCCGAAGCCACCTTTGCTTCTCAGTTCTTCAGCCTGAAACTGACCGCCGGCGTATCTCTGGACGGTGAAGGCCATACCATCAGCGGCTATAATACCAATGAACCCTTTATCAGCGCACTGACCAATGCAGAAGTTCGCAACCTGACCTTTGCGAATGCCAATATGCCTCAGATGATTGTTAATGAAGCGTTGCTGCTGGGTGTAAACGTTGGTACCGGCAACATTTCCGTTAAGAACGTTCACGTGAAGGATTCCTATATGTTGGCTCTGACCAACAACGCCTTCTTTATGGGCTTCTCCAACGGTAAGAATGCCAACTTCACCTTTGAGAATTGTAGTGTTGTCAATTCTGTGGTAGAGACCTCTGTGGAGGGCAATGCCGTTCAGGGTAACGGTATGTTTGTGGCTGAGTATAAGGGCTATGCAGGCTCCGCCATCACCGTTAAGGATGTGATCGTTGCCGGCAATAAGCTGATCTCCAATAATACCGCAAACCGCGGCGGCGGTCTGGTCATCGCCGACCTGAACAACGACGACTACACTCTGAACTTCGAGAATGTTCTGGTTGTGGATAACTTGGTTCAGAACGACGCCGAGGACTTCTGCGCTGTTCTGGTTACCCGCTATGCAGGTACCGGCAGAACCTTCAATCTGAAGAATGTCTATTCTGCCAACAATATGCGCGGCACCGATATCACCGATGAGGCCTCTTTGGTTGCCATCAACCATCTGGTCTACGATGACAATAGCGCAACCGTAAATACGGAGGGTGAGATCTATGTAGACGCTCAGGTATTGGTGAATGTAGGCGGCGAGACTGCTGAGCAGCTCGTTGCGTTCAATGCCGCTACCGCTCTGGCGCTCTACAATAAGAATACCTCCAATGATGTGGATGCTTCTTATGAAGCAGCGGAAGAGTACGACATTTATGTTGTGACCTTCAAACTGCTGAACGGCAAGATTCTGCTGGCCACTGATGCCGCAGGCGTTTTGGTTGCAGATGAAACTGCCAAGACCTATGTTGGCTATGAAAGCTGGCTGAATGCCAACGGTGAGACTGTTGCCATTGATTGGGCCGCAGCCTATAACGAGGATACTGTTTACTATGCTGCCGAGCACGTTGGCAGTCATGTTGTCACCAAGGAAGGCGACAATGAAAACCACTATGTGGTATGTAACAACGAAGGCTGTACCGTTCCCGAGCACAACTATGCTGTTGCTTGTACCGACGAGACCGCCGAGTATGTTGCTCCCGGCTACTTCACTCTGGGCAAGAATGTTTATGTCTGCGAAGTCTGCGGCGTAAATACCTGGAGCGAAGAAGTTGCTTCCTCTGCTGCTGAGGCTCCTGCCATCGCAGGCATCACCTTCAATGCAGAGAGCTATAAGGTTGATGAGACCGTATCTGCCACCCTGACTGCTGTGTCCGATGCGGATCTGGCAGGCTTCACCGCAGTGGTGACCTATGATGCAGAGAAACTGACCTATGTGGATGCTGCTTGCTCTGATAAGGTTTTGATCACTGTTGCTCCCGCAATGGATGAGGCTACCGGCACCGAGATCGCCGGCAAACTGAATGTAACTGCTCTGTCTGCCGACGGTATGTCGATGACCGACTATGCCTTCACTTTGAACTTCACCGCAAAGGTGACCGAGGATGCTACCGCAGCCATCTCTGCCGAGATCGGCTATGCTGTTCTGGGCGATCTGACTAAGGTAACCCCGCTGAACGTTTCTGCCGGTTCTGATACTGCTGAAGTGAATGCTCAGCCTGCAGAACCCGAAGTAGATCCCCTGACTTTGTGGGATTACACCATCGGC
>JAZNGR010000071.1:0-3010 GCA_045576575.1 Eubacteriales bacterium | reverse complement strand
GGTACTCAATACGATGGGATCCACGATCTCAACTTCTGCAGTGGGCAATATGTCGCGAGAACCGCACCGTTTGCTGCACCCATCCTCCAATGAAGAGAAGGTGGTGGTGTTGCCTTCGCCGCCGAACAAAATAACCTTCTTATTATAGAAGGAAAGACCCTCTACAATCGAAGGACGGCAATCACCGGCATAGACCTCAAATCCGGTTTTAAAATAAAACATTAGATCTACGCCGTAGAATCCTTTATTAAAGGGTACTTCTTCTACATTAACGGTGGTCCAAACCAATTCGGCGGATCTTGCGCGAATGTTTACTGCGTTGTCGATTAAGGTTTGGTCGGCGGGGCTTAAGTAGACGCGCATATCGGTAAGGCAATCTTTATCCTTGCAGGTGTCAAAGATCTTTTGTACATTCACACAGATCTCACCTTGGCAGTTTTGAACGCAATTGTTTTCAGTGTTGTTTGTATCCATAGGGAGCCTCCTTGTATTTGATCTATTGTATTCTATGTGTATGCCTTAATTTTGTGAAAATTTATTGAAAATAAGTGTATGCTATGCTATACTAACATCATAACATTAAGAAGGTGTTCATTTGATGAAAAGAGTTTTGTCCGCTTTTCTAATCGCAATTTTATTGCTGTCGATGTGTAGTTGCGGTACGAAGAATAAGGATGCAATGGAGCAAACGTTTTCCGCCTTTATGGAAGCTTTGAAGGTCTATGATCGGGAACAAATGACCCAGTTGCTTACAGAGTTTCCCGATAATACCCCGTATGTCTATTTCGATGATATTTTTAATGATACTCAATACATAGAGATGTATCAGATCCTTTTTGCGGATATAACCTATTCCATTGTAGAGGCAAAGGGAGACCGATTGACGGTCTCGGTTACCATGCCGAATGTTCAAAAACTTCATGCGCAGATCACTGCTTTGGTGATGAACATGGCATTGGAAGACCAGGCACTCTTGAATAAACTTTCGGAAAACGATGAAAATGGCTCGGTCTTGATGCGGGAAATGATGCTTGCATATGCAAAAAACGGATACGAAATGGAGCAAATGACCGAAGAGTTTACACTGCGTTTTACAACAAAAGAGGAGAAGACGGTATTGCTCTGCGACGACGAACTGCGGGCGCTGATGACCGGAAATTTTTTCTTAGCTAAAAATGATACCCGAGCAGAGATTCGTTCCGCCGATTAAGGCTTTTCAATATTGGCAAAAATAAGAATTAAAGGAGAAAGTACCATGTGCGATAAAAATGTTAAAACCGAAAATGATATTTTGAATATTCATCATCTGGAAAAGAGAAGAGTTCTTCTCTTTGGTCTGCTGGATGAGAAAAAAGCGGCTTCTTTGGTTTCCGCCATGCTGTATCTTGCAGATCTGAACGCCTCTCTGCCCATTACATTGCTGATCAATTGCGCGGGCGGCGCCGAAACGGAAGTTTTGGCAGTCTATGATGTGATGAAACATCTGCCTTGCCCGGTGGAAACCGTTTGCGTTGGAAAAGCAAACGGTCTTTCTGCATTGCTTCTTGCCGGTGGTGCAAAAGGTGCTCGCAAGGCTTATGCAAACAGTGAGATTATGCTTTCTCAGGTTCAAAGAGATCGTACTTTCGGTCAGGCTTCCGATATCGAGTTGGAAACCGAACATTTATTAAGGGTTAAGCATCGAATCAATGAACTGCTTGCCGCTCTTTGCGGAAAAGATGCGCAGGAAATTGAGGCGGACCTGGAACGGAAGTATTGGCTTTTTGCCGAAGAAGCCAAGGAGTACGGACTTATTGACCAAATCATTGAATAATGATCAAACGACCCGTTATACGGGTCGTTTCTTATAGGGGAATATTTATGAAGAAGAGAGATATTGTAAAAAGCATTGGTATCCTGGTATTCATCATAGTCGCAGTTGTTTCTTTTTTAAAGAATACAGATTTGTTTAAGAACAATGCTCCGGTAGGTGCTGTGGACACTGAAAATGCGGCGGTGATTGACTTTATCAATTGTGGGCAAGGGGACAGCACTTTACTGATTTCGGAAGGTCAAGTGACCTTGATTGATGCTACCACCGGCGAAAATCAAGAGCAGGTAATTGTGCATTTGCAAAATCGAGGAATTCAAAAGATTCAGCATTTGGTATTGACCCATCCCCATGAAGACCATATTGGTGGAGCAAAAGCGGTGTTGGAAACCTTTGATGTAGAAAACATTTATATGAAACGCCCCACCGCCGGAACAGAACCTACCAGTAAAGTATATTTAAACTTGCTTCAAACCATGCAAAAACAACAAAAAACCATTCATAGTGTAAAGATCGGGGATTCCTTTACCTGCGGTCAATTTGTTTTTACCGTTCTTGGTCCGCTGGAAGAATATGAAGACCTGAATAATCAATCCATTGTGTTGCGCGGGGAATACGGCGATTGTTCGTTTTTGTTTACCGGCGATATGGAAGCAGACGCAGAAAAAGATTTGGTGGAGCAATATGGTAACACGTTACATTCCACTGTTTTAAAGGTGGGACATCATGGGAGCAGTACCTCTACCTGCAAAGAATTTTTAGGGGCAGTTGATCCTCAATTTGGCATAATCTCTTGCGGTGCGGAGAACTCCTATGGGCATCCCCATGCGGAGACCTTAGAATTGCTCACGCAAAATCAAGTGGAATACTATCGCACCGATACAATGGGAACCATTACAGCATATACCGACGGGAAGAGCATCGAATGGAAGGAGGCGGCGTAATGAAGCAATACAGCGTTGATCGCATAGAAGAACACGTCGCTGTTTTGATTGATGAATGCGAAAAAACGAAAATGGTTTCTTTAGATTCTTTACCTACCGATATTACAGAAACGGATATTTTGATTTTTGATGGGGAAACTTATCAGGTGAGTAAAGATGAAACAGATGCACGAAAAAAAGAGATTGGCAATTTGATGGATTCGTTGTTTCGTTAAAGTTTAGCATAACTGAAATAAAACCTTCATATTCATATACA
>JAZNGR010000070.1:0-4347 GCA_045576575.1 Eubacteriales bacterium | reverse complement strand
GGTCAACGTGGGCAATGATGGCAATATTTCTTAAATCTTCTCTTTTCATCGAAAAACCTTCTTTTTTCAAAAATCCACGAAAAATTATAACAGATACAGAGAGAAATTACCATATCTATTTTCGCCAAAATTCCATAGTATTTTCCCTCTATTTGCAAACAATATAGAAAAAGGAGTGTTGAGAATGGCAAAAAGCAAAAAATGGATGATGGCCATTGGTGTTCCCGCGCTGATCATCATCATGGTTTTTTTAATGAGCGCCGGCTGGAGCGTCAGCGATACGACCGGTTATGATTGGTACTTTCAACCCAATGATACCCACACCACGCCTCAAGTGGCAAAAGAAGTGCCGTTGGAGGGATATTCCGTTCTTTACTGCGGCGAAGAAACCGAGAAAAAGATCTCCATCACCTTTGATGCGGGCTATGACAACGGCTACCACACCTCCATTTTGGATACCCTGGAGGTAAAAGGGGTCTCGGCGGCGTTTTTTTTGGACGGAAACTTTGTTAAACAAAACGGTGAATTGGTCAAACGGATGGCGGCGGAGGGTCATATCGTTGGCAACCACACCCTTAACCATGCGGATATGACCAAATTGACCGATTTTGCTACCTATACAGAGCAGATCGAGGGATGGAACGCTTTGGTTAACGATTTGGGATTGACCCCTTCAGGCTATTTTCGCTTTCCCTGCGGACGATTTTCAAATCGCGCACTGGACTATAATGAGAAGTTGGGTTTGACCTCTGTTTTTTGGACCTTTGCTTATTACGACTGGGTACAGGAAGATCAACCTACCCCCGAAAAAGCCTTGGAGAAGATCCTCAGTCGCATGCACAACGGCTGTATTCTGCTACTCCATTCCACCTCAGCCACCAATGCAGAGATTTTGGGAACTCTGATCGACCGACTTCGCGCCGAGGGGTATGAAATTGTATCTTTAGAACAACTGTCTGCATCATAAAAGTCCAAGGGCTCCCTTGGACTTTTCAATACTCACCAACACATTGAATCATAGTTCATTATGCTATAAAACAATCTCTCTAACCAGACAAGGGGATACTCTGCGTCTGCCAAAGGAACACCTTGATTCAATTCAAACTCTTTGATTTTTAAATATGCTCCATAAATCGGAAGGATTTGAATACGTTTTTCCAAACTAATAAAAAGTCCATCTGCATATAACTGACAAACGAAAATCCCGATACTACGATGAAGCAGATCAACAAGGTGTTCTCCTTCCCCAATTGAGGGCGTCTCATCGCAAAGCTTTTGCGCCGCCTCGCAAAATCCATATACATGCTCATATACTGTTTTAAACTTATCGTTTCTATTACTGAATTGCATTACAACCAACAGGTCTCCTTTACAAGCGTTATCCCGTATCGGGATAATTTGATTATACCAATATGGGATAATTATTTCAAGAGGTGATATTATGAGATTAAAGGAACTGCGCAAAAAGAAAAAGATCACTCAACAAAAATTAGCCTTAGATCTGAATGTTGCACAAAACACCATCAGTCGATATGAAACCGGGTCTCATCAGCCCGATTACGAAACCTTGCAACGAATCGCCGATTATTTCAATGTTTCATTGGATTATTTGCTGGAGCGCACGGATAAACCGGAAATCAACAAATAAAGTGTAAATTTACACCGTTTTTTCTTGGTCAAGACCACTCAAAAAGCATAAAAAAGAGACCAACGCATTTGCGTTGGTCTCTTCCTTTTATTGCGGCGGCTTACGCCTCACCGAAATTACGGTAATATGCCAGCAACAGGTCTACCATTTCTCCATAGGACTTGATGCCCGATTCCTGATTATTGGATTGCAGGTATTGATCATAGATCTCCGAGGAGGTATTGCTGACAACGGTATTGCGATAGGGCTCCCAATATGCATCCTCAAAGGAGATATCCCGCAACATTCCTGCGTCGCAAAGGCGGGCGATCTTGCGGGCAAGCTCAATATCCTCATCATAAAGCGCATTAAAGGCATAGCCAAACGCCATCAAACTTCCGCTATAGCGAAAATCCGCCTGCTCTGATTTCATGCAAGCAAGATAGCCTAAGAAATTCGCCTCATCCTCCGCCATAAAGCCGCGGAAATGCGTCAGTTCATGGCACATGGTCGCGGGAATGGTATGGGCTGGAACATCCACATTGATCCCCGATTCAAAGGGGACATAAATACCGGTGGTCAACACCATCGAAAAAAGTTTAGAGGTAAGCAGCGGTTTATTGCGCACATTTGACGCCCGCAGAATGGGGATCTCCGTTTCCAGAGCGGCATAAGCATCGCGAGCGGCATTGGCGGTATCATAAAAAGACGCGCTTTGCAATTGAGCAATGCCCTCTTCCTCTTCCAATTGAGAACGATAGAAATTACAGTCATAGACCAGCAGTTCACAGAGGGTATAAAGTTCCTCTTTGGAACTTTTTTGCACCGAAAGATCCAGATAATCGGTAATGGGTGCCCGATAGTAATTAAGCCCCATGAACAGCACAAAAAACAAATAGCCCGCGCTTGCGGTGCAAAGAAGATTCAGCCCAAGGCGATAAAGACGCCCTTTTCTTCCTTCGCGGATGCGAACGGCTTTTATAATGGTCCAAACAATATAAGTGAGCAAGCCTGCTCCCAGCAATACCACTACGATTTCCAAAAGGCTAAAAGGGACCAACGAAAGCACCCAGCCCAAAGTATTGGCAAAAAATGGATAGACATAGCGAGAATGAATCTGCTCTACCCATGTATTGTCCACTTGGGCCGCAAGGGTCAGGATCAGCCCGACGGGTGCCAAAAGCAGTAACCATATTCTTTTGTAACGAAACAATTTATTCCACATAGTTTATATTATATAGAGAAAAACGGGAAATGTCAAAGAAACAATTCTAAACAGCAGGTGGTGATCCCATGGAGTTTCTGATCCAAACCACAGAAGGCCCCTATCGTTACCCCGCGGACTGCCGCGGGCAATGGACTTTTCTTTTTTATTACGGCGGTGATTTTCAACCGGTGAGCGCCACCGAACTTTTAGAACTTGCTGCATTGCAAGAAGAGTTTTTTGCAGGCGGATGCCGCATTCTATGCCTCAGCCAAGATTCGATCGCGGTACATCTTGCTTTTTTGGAAACCCTCTCCCGCTATCGCATCAAGCCCCAAACGCCTATTCATTTTGCTTTGGGGACCGATTCCAACGGAGCACTTCGGGCGCAGATGGGGCTGGCAAAAGAGCAAAAATATCTTTGGCTTCTCTCCCCCGACGGTGCACCTCGGGCGCATTTTTCCTATCCCAACGAAATCGGTGCCAACTTCACCGAGGTCTTACGCGCTCTTTTAGCGCTAAAGACCCGCCGCCCAACGCCTTGCGGCTGGGTGCCGGGCGCCTGCAATCTTCTGCCGCCGCCGGTTACTCGCCAAGAAAGTATCGGCAACATGCAACGCCAAGAGCAGGCGGGGCATCTTTGCATCGATTGGTATCTATGCTTTTCAGACCAATAAAAAAAGTGAGCCTTGCTCACTTTTTTTATTGATTATTCGTAATCGACTACATCCGCCCAGCGCAGCAGGAACTCCCGTTCCTCCGCTTTGCCCTTGACCGACTGAGAAGCGGCAACAATGGGCAACCATTTCTGCACATACTGCTTGGCGGTATCGCTCTTCTTGCAGAAAAGGTTCAGATACCGGTTCGCCAACTCTTCCTTGCCCTGCAGGCAGAACAGCAGGTAGGTACGCGCCACATCGGCAGAGGCATTGCCCTGGGTGGCATGGGACCAGTCCAGAAGATAAGCAGAACCGTCTTCTGCGATGATGATATTGGAGGGGTTGAAGTCGCCATGGCAAACCTTGGTATGCTTCTTCATACCCTCCAGACGGGTATGAAGTTCATAGCGGGTGGTGGCATCCAGATCCGCCTGAGAGATCTTCATGTTCATTTTATCCTTCAACTTATTGAGATAAGGCGCTCTTTTGCTATGGACGCTTAACTGCAGATCTACAAAGAGTTCCAGGTATTCCTCGGTCTTCTCGGGATTTTCCTGCATCAACTGGGCAAGCGTTTTTCCCGCAATATATTCAGTCACAATCGCCCATTTTCCTTCGATCATGGTAACTTCCAAAACCTTCGGGATTCGCAAGCCGGTCTCCTCTACGCGCGCCTGATTCAGCGCTTCATTCAAGATATCTGCTTTGGAATAGCCGGGAGCAAATACTTTATACACCCGATCTCCATCGCGATAGATGGTTTTATTAGGTCTTTCAGCAATGATGTTTTTCATCGAATTACACCTCCACATGGTTGCCGTAATAGGCATTGAGATACATCTGCTTGATCTCGCTCA
>JAZNGR010000069.1:0-3856 GCA_045576575.1 Eubacteriales bacterium | reverse complement strand
CTACATAGTGTAGTACGCTTTTATTCTACAGTGTGTAGTATAAAATGTCAACAAAAAAACACCGAATTTTAAAATTTTCGGTGCTTTTTTAAAAACCCCTTTTGATTTTGGGTGATGCGATCGCTCTCGCAGGCCTTTTGAACGGTCTTTTGATGCACCCAAGGCTCCAGGCGGCGCTCGGTAATATAGGGCAGCGCCGCTTCATACTGCTTGGCAAGGGCGGTGGCAAAATACCAGGCCTTCATCATCTTTACATAATAGTCCTCGGAGCAAACAGACGCCACCCACTCCAAATAAATGGGGTCAAACTGCTTCTCCAGATAATGACACATCAGCATCTCCATACCGAAACGAACAGTAAAGGGATGATCCGAGGCCAACCACCGTTGAATAGGCGGCAGCAGGCGTGCGGTGTTTTGAGCAAACGCCTTCGGGCGCAAACCATCGCAGGTGGCCCAATTATCCACATAAGGCAAAAAGGCTTCAGTGGCTTCAAGGCAGTCATTAAAGTCTTTGATATCATTGATCAAAAAAGCGTGAAGATTATTCTCTTCGTAATAAAAATGAGGAAGTGCCGTCATAAAGACCGCGGGATCGGCAAACTCTTTGGCAAAGGCGCGCAGGCGAGGCGTTCGAATACCGATGATCCGCTCTCTTTCAACGGTGGGCATCAGGCGGGCATGAAACTCCCTATAAGAGGCATCCTGCAGAGCGAATAATTGCTTTTGAAGATCGGTCATTTGAGATTATGCCTCCATTTTAATACGGCAACGGTAAAGATCACAATATAACCGATCAAACTTAGAAGATCGGGAATCTGATCCAAAAAGAGGAAGCCCAAAAGCGCCGAGATGATGACCTGGGTATAATCGAAAACCGAGATCTCCTTGGCAGGCGCCGCCTTATAGGCGGCAGTGATGCAAAACTGCCCGCCTGCGGCACCCACACCGGCCAGACAAAGAAACAAGGTTTGTTGCCAGGTCATCGGCGAAAAATTCAGCAACAGATTGGGTAGCAACACCACGCTGGAAAAGGCGGAAAAGAACAGCACAATGGCGGGGCCCTCTACCCCGTTCTTTCCCAGTTTCCGCACGAAGGTATAGGCAATCCCCGCGCACATACCGCCGACCGTCCCCGCCAAAGCAGGGATCACCTCCATACTGAAGGTGGGCTTGATCACCAAAAGCGCGCCGCAGAAGGCGGCCAGAATATACATCCAATCCCGCCCGCTTGCCACTTCCTTTAAAAGAAAGATGGAAAAGATCACTGCAAAAAAAGGAGAAAGCTTATTCAACAGCGAGGCATCGGAAATATTCAATCGGTCGATGGCATAAAAATTACAGAGAACACCCAGCAGCCCGAAGGCGGAACGGAAAAAGAGACCGCTTAAATTCCCTTTGGCAGTCTTTAAGCAACCCTTTTGGCGCAACACCGCAAACAATGCCGCTCCTGCCGCCACAATATTGCGAAAAAAGGCTTTTTGCATGGTAGGCACCTCTCCGCCCAGCCGAACAAATAGATTCATCAGAGCGAAAAAAAAGGCGGCTCCCAATATATAGATAATTCCCCTTGCTTTACTTTTCATCTTGCCATCCTTGAAGTTTTTTATTATTTTAACACTTCTTTTAAAAGAAATAAAGAGGAACCGAAAAATTTTCGGTTCCTCATTTACTATTTTGAAAACTCCAGCAGATGGCGGGGGCATTTTTCGGTGCAGGTGCCGCAGGCGGTGCATTTTTCATAATCAATGATCGCCACATTTCCATCCACCACGATCGCCCCCTCGGGGCAGTTCTTTTCGCAGATCTTACAGCCGATACAGCCTGCGTTACAAGCCACGCGGGTGCGGGCGCCGGGATCCTTGCTGGAACAGCTGACCAAAACGGTACTGTCCTTAGGAATCAGCTCGATAACGCCCTTGGGGCAGGCATCCAGGCAGATGCCGCAGCCCACGCAGGCCTCCCGATCCACAACAGCAACGCCGTTATCTACCGATATCGCGTTCTGAGGGCATTTCTTCACACAGTTTCCAAAGCCCAAGCAGCCATATTGGCAGGTCATATATCCGCCCAGCAAGCGGCTGGCGGCAAGGCAATCGTTCATTCCATAATAGGTGTATTTTTTATTGGCAATATCATGGCTTCCGGAGCAACGAATATGCGCCACCATGGGGCGAGCCTTTTCTACCTTGGCGCCCATAATTGCCGCGATTTTCTCTGCGCCGTCTTCTTTTGCCACAGGGCAACGGTTACAGGGAGCCTTCCCTGCCACCACTGCGTCGGCATAGTTCGCGCAGCCTGCATAGCCGCAACCGCCGCAATTGGCGCCGGGCAAGACCTCTAAGATCTTCCCTTTTCGCTCATCCTCCTTTACATGGAAGACATTGCCGGCGATACTCAAGGCGCCGCCAAAGATGAGACCCATAATCCCGAGGGCTAAAAATGCTTTTAAAACATCAATCCACATTTCAAAACCCTCCTTAGAACGAAAGCCCGTTGAAACCCATAAAACCGAAGGACAGCAATGCCGCCGCGATCAGAGAAATGGGGAATCCTTGGAATGCCTTGGGAATATCGCAAGACTCTTCCATACGAGTACGGATCAGTGAGAAGATCCAAATAGCAAGAGTAAAGCCCAAGGCGGTGAAAATCGAATACAAGAACGAGGAAAAAAAGTTATAGCCTTCTTGCACGCTGGTAAGACAAACGCCCAGCACTGCGCAATTGGTGGTGATCAGCGGCAGGTAGATGCCCAGCGCATTATAAAGGGCGGGCACCAATTTCTTCAGAGCCATTTCCACCAACTGCACCAAGGCGGCGATCACCAAAATAAAGGCGATAGTCTCCAAATACTCCAATTTCAAGGGAATCAGCACCCATTGATAGATGCAATAGGTCACAATGGAGGAAAGACCCATGATGAAGGTCACCGCCATCCCCATTCCAAGCGCGGTATCACTCTTTTTGGAGACGCCGAAGAAGGGACAACAGCCCATAAATTGGGACAAGACCACATTTTCAATAAGAATGGCATTCACAGCGAAGGCCAGAATGGTACCGAAATTCAAGGTTTCCATTATTCATTGCCCCCTTTCTTCCGATTGGAAAGGTGCTGAACCAGAGCAATGAAAAAGCCCAAGCCCAGAAATCCGCCGGCCGGCAAAGCAAACAGCGAAAGGGGGGCCACACCGCCAAACAGTTTGAATCCCAAGAGGGTACCACTTCCCAAAATCTCGCGCACCGTGCCCAAAATAGCAAGGGCGAAGGTGAAGCCGAGACCCATAAAGAGCCCATCAAAGAAACTGGGAAGCACCTTATTTTTGGAGGCAAAACTCTCGGCTCTTGCTAAAATAATGCAGTTCACTACAATCAGCGGGATAAAGACGCCGAGGGCGTTATAAATACTGTTGAAATAGGCTTCCAAAAGCATATCTACCAAGGTAACAAAGCCTGCGATAATAACGATATAAGCGGCAATACGGATCTTTTGAGGAATGAATTTCCGTAACAAAGAGATCAGCACATTAGAACAGATCAGTACAAAGGTAGCAGAAAGCCCCATACCAATGGCATTCACCAAGGTTGTAGAAGTCGCCAAGGTGGGACACATCCCCAGCAGCTGAATCAACACCGGATTCTCGGTAAAGAGACCTGCTTTGAATTGGTCTTTTAGCTTCATTTTGCCACCTCCTGCAGATACAATTGAACGGTTTCAATCGCCGCATTAACGCCGTTGATATAAAGGTCAATCCATGGGTTTCGTTCTTGAACTGCTGCATGGCTACGTTCTTTCCTTCGGTCTTGGTGCCGATGAGCACTACGTTTTCGGCTCCCATATAGGGGATAAGCCCGTTGAT
>JAZNGR010000068.1:0-7194 GCA_045576575.1 Eubacteriales bacterium | reverse complement strand
GGCATGATCCTTGCAGGAATGATTATTCAGATACCGGCACAGTATCGCATATTGGGACAGATATGGGATTATCTGCCCACCTGCTTTCTGTCCATGTGGAACACTTTTGACCTTCGGTTGGTTTCTCTGTTCGGAACGTATTTCAGCTCATATCAAATCGTTCCTTAGATCTACATTGTCGTCGCATCGCTGATGGCATTCCTCGGAAGCCGTATCTATTGCTGCCGTCAGATCAGCGGAAGATAAACGCACAACTGTTATAACAAGCAGTTACCTCACAACCACTCGGCACTATCTCGCAATTGATTTTGCAACATTTTCTGCAACAAAAATTTTGATAAATAAAATAATGGGTAGAAAAGTGATGCTAAAATCGCTGTTTCAGATAATATTTAGGGCATAAATACACCAAAGAAAATTCCCCCAAAAGAGTGGGAATAATTAGAATGATATAAAACGGCTTGGAAGCACCCGCTTCCAAGCCGTTTTTATTCTCTTTGCTGAAGGAACTTTTTTAACTGATCCCGATTGGAGAAGATCAAGCGTTCCTTTTGGGGATACCGCTCTAAAAGCGTCAGGATCGCGGGGCGGCTTTGGGCGCGGAAGTTATGAATAAACGCCAAAAAGTCCTCATCATCTTCGGCAGGCTCGATCCAGGGCAGATCGCTTCGCCGCTTTCCTTTGCGCTCTTGGATGCCCCGAAGGCAGACCTCTGTGGGGTAATCCAGAAAAATAACCGTATCGCAGGCCTGCATCCTCGTTTCCATGGTAGAGAGGTAGTTGCCGTCGATGATCCATTCCTCTTTTTGAAGAGCTTGGTATAGGCGCTCAAGAAAAACCGCCTTCTCAACCGTTGTTTGATCGGCGTTCCAGTACAGCTGATCCAGATGGATGAGGGGAAGACCGCTGATCTGATGCAGAGCTTTGGAAAAGGTGCTCTTCCCGCTGCCGGGGCACCCGATCACAATAACCTTTTTCATCTTGGAAGCACCTCGCCCTCAAAGTAGATTCGGGCCTCGCCCGTACTCCCATTGTAGCATAGCAGTCCCGATTCTTCAAGAGCCTATGGAATTCACAGAAAGGATATGATATAATGAATTTTAATGATATCAACGGTGGTGATTATAGGATGGAATTGAATGAAAAATTGCAGGAGCTTCGCAAGCAAAAGGGGCTGACTCAAGAGGAATTGGCGGAGCTGCTGTTTGTATCCCGAACCGCTATTTCGAAATGGGAATCGGGGCGGGGGATCCCCAATATAGAGTCCTTGAAGGCGATCTCAAAATTCTTCTCGGTTTCTTTGGATGAATTGTTGTCGGGTGAGGAACTCCTTGCCATTGCCGAGATCGACCACAGGGAAAAAGAAAGAACCGTCAAAGATTTGGTGTTTGGTTTGCTGGATAGCGGAATTGCTCTGTTGCTGTTTTTGCCCTTCTTCGGGCAGCAGGACGAGGGGGCGATTCAAGAGGTATCGCTTTTGGCGTTGAATGCCATTCAGCCTTACTTAAAAACAGCCTATTTTGTTGTTGTGGCTGTTATGATCCTTTGGGGGATCCTGACCCTTGCCTTGCAAACTTGCCGCCATAGGCTTTGGATGAAAAGCAAGAGCATTTTATCGCTGATTTTCAGTGCTGTGGGCGTATGCCTCTTTATAGTGAGTCGGCAGCCCTATGCGGCGGTATTTGTGTTTGCATTTTTGATTATCAAGGCCTTAATGCTGATAAAACGGCAATGATACGAATCGTATCATCCATGTGACGGCCGGATTCTTTCATTTTTCGTTTCCACTCCTTAAACTTGTATTCAGGCGAAAGCCGAAATTTCAAAAAAGGATGGAAATGAAGATGAAAAGAAAAAAGCGTGTTTTATGTGCTATTGGTTTTTTGGCGGCATTTTTGCTGTGGACAGCGGCGGTGCGGTTGGTGGATGTTCGCCCCATCGGGCCGTTAGGATCTTCGGTAGGGCTTGCAGGCATTAATGAATTGGTTCATCGGCTAACAGGCGTGCATTTTTCCCTCTATAATATTACCGATTGGCTGGGTCTGGTACCCATCGGGATCTGCATGGGCTTTGGCTTGCTGGGTCTTGCTCAATGGATCAAGCGAAGAAGCCTCTTTAGGGTGGATTTCAACCTCTTTGTTTTGGGAGGCTTCTATTTGGTTACGATTGGGGCGTTCTTGTTTTTTGAGCATTTTGCGGTGAATTTCAGGCCGGTGCTGATCCAAGGTCTTTTGGAAGCATCCTATCCTTCCTCCACAACCCTGCTCACCATGTGCGTAATGCCTACCGCCATTCTGCAATGGAACCGCCGCATCAAGAATAAAACACTTCGAAACGTCGTATGGGCGCTTTCGATGGCCTTTACCGCTTTTATGGTGGTGGGCAGACTGATCAGTGGCGTTCATTGGTTTACCGATATCATTGGCGGTGCTTTGCTCAGCGCAGGGCTTGTAATGCTCTATTCCTTTATAACCGATTAAACGCAGCAGAGAGGTTCTTCCTCTCTGCTGTTTTTATTGACAAATTGAATACTTCGTGATACGATGTATTATGTAATGGGAGGTATGCTATGGACATACAGTTAAAGCGAGGTCTTTTAGATGTCTGCGTATTAGCGGCCATCAAAAGCGAGGATTCATACGGGTATAAGATCATCAAAGATATGAAGCCGTATATTGAGCTTTCCGAATCGACCTTATATACCGTATTAAAGCGTTTGGAAACAGCGGATATGCTGACCGTTCGTACCGTTGAACATAGCGGCAGACTTCGGAAGTATTACCGTATCACCGATGAGGGCTTGAAACGCATTGAAGAGTTCAAGGCCGAGTGGGAAGAGATCTTATCAATCTACCGATTTGTAACAAAGGAGGGTGACGGCAATGAGTAAACAAGAATTCCTTGCGCAGCTTCGTAAGGGGTTATGCGGATTGCCGCAGGAGGATATTGAGGAGCGGTTGACATTTTACAGCGAAATGATTGAAGACCGAAAAGAAGAAGGTCTTTCAGAGGAAGAAGCGGTTTCGGCAGTAGGCTCTATTGAAGAGATCGTTACACAGGCAGTGGCGGATATTCCGCTGGCAAAAATCGCCAAGGAAAGAATGAAGACCAAAAAACGGCTGAGTGCGGGAGAGATCGTGCTTTTGGCGCTCGGTTCTCCCATCTGGCTCTCCTTGGGGATTGCCGTATTTGCCGTAATTCTCTCCCTTTACATTTCCTTGTGGGCGGTGATGGTCTCCTTTTGGGCAGTCTTTGCTTCATTTGCCGTCGGTTCTGTCGGAGGTGTACTTGCGTGCGTCTTTTTTGCAATAGAGGGTTACAGTGCCTCGGGCTTTGCCGTGCTTGCTGTCGGTATTGTTTGCGCAGGGCTTGCCATCTTTATGTTTTTCGGATGCAAAGGGGCAACAAACGGCATTTTAATACTTACAAAGAAAACGGCAATATGGATCAAGAATTGCTTTATTAAGAAGGAGGCGGCGTGATGAGAAGGAGAACAAAAGTATGGCTTATTACAGCAGCGTCCCTTGTGATGATCGGCGGCATCCTCTTTTCAGGTGTGATGACAATGCTTAAATGGGATTTTACCAGACTGTCAACCGTTCGGTACGAAACCAATATTTACGAAGTCCCCGATCCCTTTGAAGGAATATCGATCGATACAGCTACCGCAGACATCGAGTTTGCGCGTTCAGATAACGGAAGGTGCAGAGTGGAGTGCCGCGAGGAAGAAAAAGCGAAGCATTCCGTTACTGTTGAAGAAGGCGTTTTAAATATTGAGTTGGTTTGTGAAAGAGGCGGATATTTCGGGCTGAACATCGGCTCGCCCAAGATAACGGTTTATCTTCCCGAAATGCAGTATACCGCACTTTTCATCCGCGAAAGCACCGGAGATATTGAAATACCGAAAGATTTGAGTTTCAATAATGTTGATATCTCATTGAGTACGGGTGATGTTGATTTTTGCGCATCCGCTTCTGAGATGATCAAGATTAAAACGAGTACCGGTGATATTTGCGTAGAGAATATCTCTGTCGGCGCCCTTGACCTGGCCGTTTCAACGGGAAAGGTGACCGCTTCGGGCGTAACCTGCGAGGGAGATGTGACCATCGGTGTATCAACGGGCAAAACATATTTGACCGATACGCGTTGCAAAAGCGTTCTGTCCAGGGGAAATACAGGCGATATTTTTTTGAATAATGTTGTTGCCGCCGAAAGGTTTTCCATCGAAAGAAGTACAGGCAGTGTGAAATTTGATCGCTGTGATGCCGCGGAGATTTATGTAAAAACAGATACGGGCGATGTTGCAGGTACATTACTTACCGATAAAGAATTTATTACCCGGACCGATACGGGAAGCGTTGAAGTTCCCGAAACCGCGAAGGGCGGCAGGTGCGAGATCATCACCTCCACCGGCGATATCGGCATCCATAAGACCGTATGAAATAAAAAGGCTTGGAATTATGTGATTTCAAGCCTTTTTCTCTTGAAAAACACTGTTTTTTTTCTTATAATGATAATGCTTGAAGAGAGGGGGGTAAATATGGCGGAAACAAAACGGACGGCATATTTTGATGTTTTGCGCGTTGTCGCTACCTTTGCGGTGATGCTGATCCATCTTTGCGTTCCCCATTGGGAAAGCCTTCCCGTTGATTCGGCGGGGTGGCTGACGGTGCATCTTCTGGACAGCGCCTGCCGCTGGAGCGTACCCATCTTTGTGATGATCAGCGGTGCGCTGTTTCTGGATCCCGAAAAGGAGATCTCCTTCCGAGGGATCTGCCGTAAAAATCTCAAACGGATCGGTATCGCTTTTGGGATCTGGTCGGCAATCTATACGTTGCTGGATTGGGCAAAAGGTGCGCAGATGAAGGATCTGCCGCTGATCTTTTTAAAAGGGGAATATCATATGTGGTTCCTCTTTTTGATCGCGGGGCTGTATCTGTTTACTCCTTTATTGCGAAAGCTTACCGCTTCCCCAAAAAGAACTCAATGGTTTTTGGTGCTGGGCGGAGTGTTTTTCTTCTTGATCCCCCGCGGGGTGCATCTTCTGAGCCTTTTTGGCATCCATGCACCTTTTGAGAAACTTATTCTTCAGGCAATGAATGTCAACGGGGTTTCGGTTTGCTATCTTTTTGTGTTTGTTTTGGGGCATACTCTCCATCAAAAGGAATGGAAAAAGCCCTTGCGTATTTTGATTTATCTTTTGGGCGTTTTTGGACTTTTGGCAACGGTATTTTTGACCCTTTTGCATACCCGTATGATCGGCTTTCCGAGCGGCTCTTTTTATTCCTATATGTCGCTGAATGTAATGGCGATGGCGGTGGCGTTGTTTGTTTGGGCAAAAACCCATTGTAAAAAGGTCGGCCCTTCGCTGCTTTCCGTTTCCAAGCAGAGTTTCGGAATGTATTTGGTTCATCCTCTTTGTATTGAATTAGTTACCTTGGGCGCAGAGCCTTTTTGGATGGTGATTCCCAATGTGTTTTTAGTATTCGGATTATCTTATTTCTTGTCTCGTATGTTTAAACTATGAAGATTATAACACCTGATTATTACCAAAATTTTAAATGTATCGCGGATCGGTGTCGCCATAGCTGTTGTATTGGATGGGAGATCGAAATTGATCCGCTTTCGATGGAACGGTATCAAAGGCTTCCTTCTATCCGAAAGCATATTGCCGATGGCTCCTTTGTGTTGGATGATGGGGAGCGATGCCCCTTTTTGAATGAGCAAGGGTTTTGCAGGATCATTCTGGAGCATGGGGAAGAGGCCCTCTGCCAAATCTGCGCTGATCATCCTCGCTTTCGCAATTTCTATTCCGATCGGATCGAGATGGGGCTTGGTCTTTGCTGTGAGGCGGCGGCAGAGCTGATCCTCTCCCAAAAGGACCCGATGACGTTGCCGGAGTATTCCGGAACACCCACCGCCGAGGAGCAGGCATTCTTTGATTTTCGCAAGCGGGTTTTTGCTCTGTTGCAGAATCGTTCTCACCCTATAGATGATCGCCTGAATGAAATCGCGTGCTTTGATGTGGAAGAATGGATTCCCATCTATCAAAAATTGGAGCGCTTGGATCCCGCTTGGGATGCGATATTGACTGCTTCGCCTGCCCAAAGAGAAGAGGATGAAATTGCCTTGGAACAATTGGCGGTGTATTTTGTTTATCGCCATCTGTCCGACGCTCTGGAAGACGGTCGCCTGCGGGAGCGTCTGCTCTTTGCAGTATTGAGCGTGCAGATGCTCCGCCGCCTTTATGCCGCTAACCCGCAGATTTCCTTGGCGGAGCTTGCGCGGATGTATTCCGCCGAAATTGAGTATTCGGAAGAAAATACGAAGATGCTTTTAGAGGAACTTTATGACCATTCGTTTGTCGGATCATTTTAATTGTCGCCGCCTGTTGCGTTTCACCATGCCGTCCATTGCGATGATGATTTTCACCTCCATTTATGGAGTGGTAGACGGCTTTTTTGTTTCCAACTTTGTTGGTAAAACTCCCTTTGCTGCCGTCAATTTCATTATGCCCTTTTTGATGATCTTGGGGACGGTGGGCTTTATGTTCGGTACCGGCGGCAGCGCCTTGGTGGCCAAGACCATGGGCGAGGGAGAGGGGGAGAAGGCGAACCGTCTTTTTTCCTTGTTTGTTTATGTTTCCTTTGGGATCGGCCTTTTGATCTCTTTGCTGGGGATTGCCTTTTTGCGCCCTGTTGCCGCCCTTTTGGGGGCGGAAGGGGAACTTTTGGAGTATTGCGTTATTTATGGACGGATTATTCTGCTGGCGAACCCCGCTTTTATTCTGCAGATGGAATTTCAAAGTTTTTTTGTGACCGCTGAAAAGCCGCAATTGGGTCTTTGGGTCACCGTTGCTTCGGGGGTGACCAATATGGTGTTGGATGCCCTTTTGGTAGCGGTCTTTCCTTTGGGGATCATCGGTGCCGCTTGGGCTACCGCCATCAGCCAAATCATCGGCGGATTGATTCCTATTTTTTATTTTGTTATACCGAATAACAGCCGTTTAAAGTTGACTCGCTGTCGCTGGGATGGCGGCGCTCTTTTAAAGGCATGTACCAACGGTTCCTCGGAGCTGATGAGCAACCTGAGCATGAGCCTGGTCTCCATGCTCTACAACCTCCAGCTCATGGCCTTCGCCGGTGAGGACGGCATCGCCGCCTACGGCGTCATCATGTACGTCAACTTCATCTT
>JAZNGR010000067.1:0-23356 GCA_045576575.1 Eubacteriales bacterium | reverse complement strand
CACCCTGGTTGTGCCTGTAATCATCGGCAACGGTATGGCGCCCGAGGCCGCTCTCTTCGGTGCCGGTGTAGGTACTCTGGTGTATCTGCTGTTCACCAAGTTCCGCAGCCCCGTATTCCTTGGCAGCTCCTTTGCCTTCTTAGGCTCTATGGCCGCCGCCTTTGCAGGCGCTGTTTCCACCGCCGCAGGCTATGTAGGCCTGATCATCGGTGCCGCCTGCGCCGGTCTGGTGTATGTGGTCATCGCCATCATCGTAAAGTTTGCCGGTGTCAACTGGATCAATAAGCTGATGCCCGCAGTCGTTATCGGCCCCACCGTTGCCATCATCGGTCTTTCCTTGGCCGGCAACGCAGTAGGCGATCTGCAGAAGGGCGGCGTTCTCAATGCGGAAAATGTTCCCGTTGCCGATCCCAAAATTGCCATCCTGGTGGGTCTTGTAACCCTGTTTGTCACCGTTCTTTGCTCCACCTTCGGCAAGAAGATGGCTAAGATGATCCCCTTCATCATCGGTATTCTGGCCGGTTATGCGGTGGGCGCTGTTCTGACTGTCATCGGTAATGCCGCCGGCATCGACGCGCTGAAGATCATCGACTTCACCAAGATCACTGCTCTTTGGGCAGAGGGTGTGAACCTCAACACCTTTATTCAACTGCCCAGCTTCACCTTTATGACTGCTATGAAGGGCATCGCCGATATTGATGCCGCTTATATCAGCACCGTTCTGGTGGCCTATGCTCCCGTTGCCTTTGTTGTATTCGCCGAGCATATCGCAGATCACAAGAATATTTCCTCCATTATTGAGAAGGATCTGCTGGAAGACCCCGGTCTCCATCGCACCCTCTTGGGCGACGGTGTCGGTTCCGCAGTCGGTGCCTTCTTCGGCGGCTGCCCCAACACCACCTACGGTGAGTCGGTGGCTTGCGTGGCCATCTCCGGCAACGCTTCCGTTTCCACCATCTTCACCACCTCCATTCTGGCCATCCTGATCTCCTTCCTTGCTCCCTTCGTTGCTTTCGTAAACTCCATTCCCTCCTGCGTCATGGGCGGTGTTTGCGTGGCCCTCTACGGCTTCATCGCCGTATCCGGTCTGAAGATGGTCCAGAAAGTGGATCTGGAAGACAACCGCAACCTCTTTGTGGTCTCCACCATTCTCATCGCCGGCATCGGCGGCCTGAGCATCAGCTTTGGCAAGATCACTCTGACCTCCATCGCTTGCGCGCTGATTCTGGGTATCATTGTGAACCTGATTCTGGCCAAGAAAGAGAAATAAATCTCATTCATAAACAACGCCCCCTGCTTGGCAGGGGGCGTGTTATTTGACTTTTTAATAAAATGGACTTATAATGAAACAAAGAATTTTTCAAGGAGAAAAACATGTCTGTTGTATTAGGGATCGACGTGGGCGGAAGCACCACCAAGATCGTGGCATATGAAAACAAAATCATCGGGATGTTGCAGGTGCGCGCCGGGGACCAACTGACCTCTCTCTATGGCGCCATCGGCCATTTTTTGCAGGTTCATCGGCTGACGCTTTCCGATGTGGAAAAGATCGTATTGACCGGGGTGGGCGCCTCGCTGATCCAAGGGGATCTCTATGGCATTCCCACCGAAACCATCGCCGAATTTGAAGCCATCGGCAAGGGCGCTCTGCTTTTAAGCGGCGAGGAGCGGGCCTTGGTGGTCAGTATGGGCACCGGCACCTCCTATGTGGATGCCTCCAAAGAAAAAATCACACATATCGGCGGAAGCGGCGTGGGCGGCGGCACCTTGGTAGGGCTTTCCTCCAAGCTGCTGGGGGTGACCGATATTGATGCCATTATCGCTCTGGCAGAACAGGGGGATCTTGCCAATGTGGATCTCTCCATCGGGGAGATCAGCAATAAGGAGATCCCCAACCTGCCCGAAAACATCACCGCCGCCAATTTCGGTAAGATCAAAAGCACCGCCACCAAAGCCGATCTTGCTTTAGGGCTTCTCAATATGATCTATCAGACCGCAGGGGTTCTGGCCGCCTTCTGCGCAGGCGGGCGGGGCATCCAAAAGGTGCTCTTCACCGGCTCGGTAGCCGATCTGCCTCAGGCAAACGACCTGCTGCAGGCGGTTGCGGCCCTTTATCCCGATCTGGAGTTTATCATCCCCGAAAACGCCACCTTTGTTACCGCCATCGGCGCAGCAATATTATAAACGGCATTTGAAAAAGGCGCAGACCGCCAAGAAAGGCTCCGTACCCAAGGGTACGGAGCCTTTCTCAATTAATAGTACATAGGTTCTTCGTATTCATAAAGTCCTGCGGGCTGTTTCACGGTGGATTCCACCTTGACCTCTCTGCCCTCCGCCGCGGATTTTTCCAGCGACAAAATCACATCGGTCACATGGTATGCCAGAGCAGTGGAGGCACGCAGTTCGGTGCCCTCTTCGATATGACGGATCATATCCATAATACCGATGCCTCTGCCATAGAGTTCATACTCCTTAAAGGGCTCCACCACGCGGTATTCCGCCTCATCCATCCGCTTCACCAAAACATCGCCCTTATAGCGGTTGGGATCGACCAAGACCATAGAACCCTTGGTGCCGTAGATCTCGATATGGGGAGCGTTACTGCTCCAAACATCCCACGTATCGGTGAAGGTACCCATAACGCCGTTTTCAAACTTGATCAGGCTGACCACATGGGTGGGCACTTCCACCTTGATCTTCTCCCCGCGGCGGGGAGCCGCCTTGATGGTTCGCTCGGGAAAGGTCATTTTATTCATGGACATAACGCTTTCCACAGGACCCAAAAGGCTGACGAAAACATTCAGATAATAGCCGCCCATATCCATCAGGGGGCCTGCGCCCATTTGATAGAAGAAATCAGAATCGGGACGCCAAAGCTCATTGCCTCTGCCGGTACAGATGGCGGAGAAGCCGACCGGCTTTCCGATCCAACCGTCTTCGATACATTTACGGGCGCTCTGGAAGGGATTATTTAAAAAGGAATCGGGGGCGCAGGCGACCACCTTACCCACCTCTTTGGCTTTTGCCTCAATGCGGCGGATGCCCTCCAGATCCAATGCCAAGGGCTTTTCGGAATACACATGCTTGCCTGCCGCAAGCGCTTTCAAGGTCACCTCTTCATGGGCGGCGGGAACGGTCAGGTTGATCACCAGATCAATGGAAGGGTCTGCCAAAAGCTCCTCGGTTGTGCCCCACTTTTCCACTTCATATTGCTCCGCCTTTGCTTTTGCCCGCTCGGGATCCAGATCGGCAAGCATGGTGATGATATAATAATCAGAGAATGCCTGCTTGGCAAATTTCAGATAGTTGCCCGAAATGGCACCGCTGCCGATGATTCCTACATTATATTTTTTCATTGCTGTTTCCTCACTTTACAAACTGATTTAAGAAGGCAAAACTTTTCTTTGCCACCAAAATTTCCGACTCAAAATCATCGGTTCCCTCGGTCTCCCAAGAGAAGGCGCCTTCATAGCCGTTTTCTTTCAGCATCTTTAGGCATTCCTTCAGCTTCACGGGACCCTCGCCCAAGGCAACGCATTTCATTTCATCATTCTTATCCTTGGCGTGAACATGGAAGACCCGATCCTTGATCGCCCTCAGCATCTCTACCTCATCCTGCTGACCGCCGTGGTGCACATTGGCGGTATCGAAGGTAACCCCTAAAAGATCGGGAGTACCGTGATTGATCAACGCCATTAGGTCACCGGAGTTCAAGGAGAAGAGACCGTGGTTTTCCAAAGAGAGCTTCACACCGTGTTTCTTTGCCGCTTCCAAAGCGGGACCGAAGCGCTCCTCCACCTGCCGTTTGGCATCCTCCACCGTCATATCGGGGCGGCGCTTTTTGGGGATCTTACCGTCGGTAATGGTGACCACGGGAATATCGGCCGCTTTGGCAAACTCCACCACCCGACCGATGGACTCCAAAAAGTTTTCATCGGAGACCAAGCCGCCGTCTTTTGCCCAAAGGGAGGTGATGCCCTTATAGCCGTATTTCTTCTGCAGGCGCACCAAGGTTTCGGGATCGTCTTGAAACACATCCACATGGGTGCACCAAGGGGTGGTGGATTGGGTCTCGAAATACTCAAAGCCCACCTCACGCATCTCGCCCAAAATCCGCTCCAACTCAAACTGTCTGAAGTTGATGGTACTGTAACTGATCTTCATTTCCGTTTCCTCCTGTTATTTCAAGCATTCATTCATAAAAGCAAATGCCTTTTTTCCGTTTTCAAGGGCGCGCTCAAAATCATCGTTCCCTTCGGTCTCCCAAGAGAGGGCACCTTGATAGCCGTAAGTCTTCATCAACTGCACGCATTCCTTCGCCTGCACAAGACCCTCGCCCAGGGGCACACAGTTTCCATTCAAATCGGTGTCCTTTATATGAAAATGGATCACCCGCTCCTTTACCCCATCCAACACCGAAACTTCATTTTCTTCGGTGTTCAATCGCCGCCAGATCGGCCCTTCGGGGGTGGTTTCCACATAGCCTGCGCGAAAGACATTGGCGCAATCGTAATTGATGCCCAGCACATCGGCAGGACCACAGCTCATCAGCATCTTCAAGCCCTTTTCCGTGAGGGAAAAATGACCATGCGGCTCAATGGCAAGCTTCACTCCTGCGGCGCTTGCCTTTTCGCAAGCGGCGGCAAGGCGGTCGACGATCCGCTTTACTCCTTCTTCCTCGCTCATACCCGCGGGAAGGTTTCCGTCGCCGATATGCACAATGGGGATCCCTGCCGCCTTTGCCCACTCCAGCACTACACCGACAGTGGTGGGAAAATCCGCATCGCTCAAAAGGTTTCCGCTTTTTGCCCAAAGGGCGGTGATCTCTTTATAACCGTATTTTTTCTTTAAGCGCACCAAATGCTCGGGGTCGTCTTGAAACACATCCACATGGTTACAAAAGGGGACGGTGGCTTGGGTCTCAAAATACTCAAAGCCTACCTCCCGCATTGCGGCAAGGCATCGCTCCAATTCATACCGCCGAAAACAGACGGTGCCGAATCCGATCTTCATTCTGCCTGCCCCCGGATCATCGAACCGATCCCGCTTTCTGCCGCAATCGGTGATGGAATCTCCTTGCAATAAAATTCGTTTCATTAAAACTTCCTCCTAAAACAATGGATGCAAAAGTGAGAATAAACAAGGTAATGTGACTACACAACCCAATGTGGTCGCCAAAGTCAGGATGGATGCACTTTCGGCATCGGCACCATATTTTTCCGCCAAAGCGGGGGCGGTTACCGCGGTGGACACCGCAGAAGCCAAAAACAATGCGGCAAACAGTTCGTAAGAAACCGCAACACCCACAAGCTTCAACAGATACAGCAATGTTGAAATACTCAAAGGAAACGCCACCAACTTAATGGCACAGGTCAGCAGAAGATCTTTCCATAATATGCTCTGTTTTTTCAAAGAAAGGGCGGAAAATTCAAAGCCCAACACCAGCATCGCCAAGGGGGTAGTGAGTCCTGCAAGGTATCCTGCATAATCCACAAGAAAAGAAACCTGTGTACCAAAGCCGCTATACATACAGATCGCCCCCAGCACCAAGGCAAAGGACAAGGGATTCAAAAGGGCTCTGCGGGGTGCGATGGCACGGCGGTCTTTGGAAAGCAAAAACACCCCTGCGGTCCAAAGCATCATACTGCTGAACACATTAAAGACGGAGACCATCACCGTGACTTCGGGGGCATCGGGGAACATCACACTTGCAAGGGGAACACCGAGGAATCCGCAGTTGGAAAAAACACTGCAAAACCGGACAACCGATTTTTCTTTGGCAAAAAGGGCGGTAAGCAGGATCCAAAGGGTTTCAAACACCACGGGAACGGCGGCGACCAACAACAGTGCTCCCACATCAACGGTAGAGGGATCCAGCCGACAAAGTGCCTGAAACACCAGCGACGGCATTGCCGCATAAAGCAAGATATTGGTCAGTGTGGGCAATGCATTTTTTTGCATCAATCCGCTTCTGCCAAGCAAAAGCCCCGGCACCATCAACAGCACAAACAGCAAAACCGATTGTAACAGCACCGTTTGCATCAGCACATCCTCCCTCTTTTGAATTTGCATCTTTATCATAGCCTTTTTAACTTCTCTTTACAAGGGAAAAGACGGACAAATAAACCGCCAAATCGGACATTTTACTTGCTTTTTCAAAAAAAGTGTGATATATAAGAAATGAAACGGAAAGGAGTGTTTTATGAACCCTCTTTATTCTCACAACGGATTAAGCCGATTTGTGACGGAAGTGCAGAACAAACGGTTTGCCTGCAAGGTCTATTGGGCGAAGATGGTCAGCAGTGAAAACGAAAGCCTTTTCACCAAATACACCAAGCATACTTTTTATGAAATTCAATATGCTCTGCAAGGAAAATCGGGGTTTCTTCTGGAGGAAGAAAAGAGGCTTCTTCTCTCCCCCGATCAATTCACCCTGATCCCGCCAAACACCTATCATCAGATCACCGAAAGCGATGCGGTGGGGGCGCGGTTTATTATGGCCTTTTCCTTTGAAGGAACCGGCTTGACCCTTCCCAAGGAGCCTGCGGTTTGGGATGCCTCTCCCCGTATGCAACAGTTTCTGCTGTTACTTTTGGAAAAGTCCAAAGAGGACTCGCCCTTAACCCGCGAATTATTGGATGCTTTGATCAGCGGGTTCTTATTGGAGGTGCTGGATCATATTTTGGCAGAAGCCTCCCAAGAGGTGCCCCCTGCAACCACGGAGGGCACTCATCCTTTGGTGCAGGAGGCCTTGAGCATCATTAAGCGCAGCAACGGGATCGGCATCGGAGTGGAAACGGTGGCCGAGGAGGTGGGGGTCAGCCCTCGCCATCTGAACCGCTTATTTCAGGAACATCTTGAAAGAACGGTCAGCAGTGCCATCGCTCAGCAGAAGCTGAAAAAGATCGAATGGCTTGCCGCTTCTTCCTCCCTTTCCCTCAATGAGATCGCCGATCTTTGCGGTTTTGCCGATGAATATGCCATGAATAAGTTCTTTCGAAAGCGTACCAACACCACCTTGAGTCAATATCGAAAGATCAATAAAAAATAAGAAGAAAAAATATGTTTTTTGATTGCCATCGGCGCAGCAATATTATAAACGGCATTTAAAAAAGGCGCAGACCATCAAGAACAAGGAACGCCTCCCGCATTTTGCGGGAGGCTCTTTTTATGACGGTCTGCGCCTTTTTGAAATACGTTTGTTCTCTACTTCATTATACGCAAGCCCTTGGGATAATGGTTTTTGCCTATTCCATTGGAAGCCTTGATCCAGCCCAAGGGGACGCCCTCAACGGTGACCACGCCATAGCCCTTTTGATCGCAGGGAACAGTCTCGCCGCGAAGGTAGGCAGTTGCCTGCTCCACAGACAATTCTTGGGCATAGCGGAAAGCCTCTTTGGGCAGGCTCATGGCTAAATGGTGGGCAGGCTTCCATTGCTTGCCCAATAACTCCATCGCTTCCAGCCCTGCCCGCAGGACGCGAACACCTTGAGGATTGGGCAGATCCTCATCCAAGAGGAAATACCGCCCCTTCCGCTGGATGAGGTTTCCTTGAGGGGGGCTTTTCAACAACTCCGCCAGCGCCGCCTTGGCTTCGGGATGCTTTTCCTGCTTGAATGCAGGAGCATTTTTCGCCTCTCCCGCGCCGGTATGCCGAAGGGCGCAGACAAAATGCCCCTCTCCACCGTCGGCAGGAAAGATGCGAACGGCCTCCTTGAGCCCCAAAAAGCCTTGGCTTGCGCCGGCAATGCCTGTTTCGGTGATTTCAAATTCGGGATGGCGCTCCAAAAACCAAAGGATGGTGCGCTCGTTTTCCTCTAAATTAAAGGTGCAGGTGGAATAGACCATCCGCCCGCCGGGGCGGAGCATCTTCGCCGCCTCTTCTAAGATCTCGCGGCTGCGGGCGGCGCAAAGGGCTACCAGATCCTCGGTCCATTCCTCCAAGATGCGGGGATATTTACGGAACATTCCCTCGCCGGAGCAGGGGCTGTCGATGAGAATTTTGTCGAAATAGGCGGGCAAGGCTTTCGCCAATTTCCCTGCATCACTGTTGGTGACAACTGCACGGGAAATTCCCATCCGTTCCATGTTCTCCGCCAAAACAGAAGCACGACTCGGCTGGATCTCATTGGCAACCAAAAGTCCTTTATGAAGCTGCGCGCCGATGGCGGTGGCCTTGGAGCCGGGAGCGGCGCAAAGATCCAACACCCGCTCATCCCCCTGCAATTGCAGGGCGGTGACCGCGCTCATGGCAGAGGGTTCTTGAAAATAATACAAGCCTGCTTGATGGTAAGGGTGATTGCCGCTTCCCTCTTCTTCTATGTAAAACCCGTCCTCATGAAAAGGCGCGGGGCGCACCCCAAAAGGCGCGATCTCTATAAAATCTTCCCGAGTGATCTTCTTGCGATTATACCGCACTCCCGCCAAAGGCGACTGCCCAATATAAGGACGAAGATCCACCAAGTCCTTTAAATAATCAATCATTGAATATTCTCTTTCCCGGGATCGGCAAAGCCAAATCCCAATATTTCCGTTGCCTCTGCCACTACCATAAAGGCAGCGGGGTCGGCATGATAAACGATTCTGCGCAAGGCTTTTTCTTCACCGGTGGCAAGAGCGCAGAGCAAGACCCTTCGTCCGTCGCCGGTATAACCGCCTTTTCCTTCTAAAACTGTAACGCCCCGCCCCGCCTCTTGAATAATAACGGAGGCAAGATCCTTTGCAGAAACGATCCAGGCCATCCGCCCTGCGGTTCTGCCTTTCAGATAGGTATTGAGCACCACCGTAAAGACCGTTGCCAGCAGAACCGAATATAAAACGGTTTCTACCTCCCCATAGACCAGCCCGCCCAACAGCACAATGGCAACATCAATGATCAGCACCATGCCGCCAAAAGAGAGGGCGGGAAATTTCCGCTGGAGGAGCAGCGCCAGCAGATCGCTGCCGCCGGTGGTGATCCCCTGCCCGCAGAGCAGGCCTGTTCCCGCCCCCGCAAGGGCGGCGCCGAAGAGCACCGAAAGCAGGCGGTCCCCCCGAAAGGGCGGAAGCAGAGCAAGAAGCTCCAGCGCCAAAGAAAGCAGCCCTGTTCCCACCAAGGAGAAAAGGGCGGTTCGTTTCCCCAAGAAAAAATACGCCAAGATCAAAAGAGGCAGATTGATCAGCAAAAGCCCTATTCCCAAGGGCAACCCCACCACCAGCTCCAAAACCGTCGCCAGCCCGGTGGCACCGCCCATCAATACCCGCTGGGGGTTGATAAAAACGCAGATGCCAAGGCCGTAAAGAGCGGCGCCCAGCGCCGCAGTCAGGATCCCGATACCGTATTTTTTCATTGATTTCTCACCTCGGGGTTTAGTTTACTCCCAAAGCGATGATTTTATCAAAAAGTTCCTTCATCCGCTCCTGCTCTCCGGCAAGCTGCAGATAGCCCCAAAGGGCTTCAAAACCGGTGGCGGCATGGTAGGTGCCGTAATCGGCGTTTTTCGGCTTACTGTTGCTTTTGGCATTTCGCCCCCGCCGCACCACCTCTGATTCCGTTTCACTCAAATCCGGCAAAAGATGGTTCAAAAACCGCTCCTGGGCGGCGCAGTTCACATATTTTTGCGCCTTCTGATGAAGCTTTTGGTTCTGGCAGTTGCCCTGCTCCAGAATATAAGAGCGCACCATCAGCTCATAGGCGCCGTCCCCTAAATAGGCCAGCGCCAAGGGACTGTAATTATGCAAAACCGCTTCTTTATTCATATTGTTTCAATAAGACTCCTTTCACCTTCTTGTTTTCGATCTCGATGATCCCATAGTTCCGAAAGGGCGAAGAAAGGGCGCCGGGATTCATCATAAAGATCCCGTCCCGTTCCTCCATAAAGGGAATATGGGTATGGCCGAAGAGCACCCCTTGGGCGCCCACCCTCTTGGCGGCGGCCAGCGCCGCCCCATAGCCGCTTTTCACCTGATAGCGATGGCCATGGAAGAGTAAGAGCCTGACGCCGCCCAATTCCAAAAGCTGTTCCTCGGGACCGTCGGCGCTAAAATCGCAATTGCCCTTCACCGCATAAACGGGATGGCCATCGGTTCGCTCCAGCATCCAGCGGGCATCGGCGATATAATCTCCCAAATGTATAATCCCGTCGTTGGGATACTGTTTGTATAATTCCCGCATGGGCTCGCGAATGCCATGGCTATCGGAAAACACCAAAAATCGCAGCATCAAAAACGCTCCTTTGTTCTCAATACCATTATTTTAGCATAAACTACTGTAGATAGCAAGGAACGAAAGGAGTTTTTTGAGATGAACGATTTTATGGATCAAATCAAAAGTATGGATAAAAAAGAGCGCCGCGCACTTTTAGAAAAGCTTTCGGCGGCGCTGACCCCCGAGCAGCAAGCGCAAGTGAAGGCGGTGATGCAAGATAAGAACCAAATGGAAAAACTGCAGAAAAACGCCACCGCCGCCGATTTTACCGAATTGATGGAGGGGCTGAATAAAGCGGAGGATCCTGCGGATTTTCTTCAAAGCCCCCGAGTGACTCAGCGTCTTCGGGAGCTGCTTCAATAATTGATTCTCTTGGCGGTGATGGGCTTGGCAACCTCCTTGGCGGGATGGACCCTTCTCTTCTGCTGAAGGCGGGTAAGGCACTCTCGGGGCTCCAAGACCGCCCCGATGACCGATGCACTCTGCTCTCTGCCCTGAAGCCTTATCTGCGAAAAGAGCGGCAGGAACGGGTGGATGACGCCATCCGTATTTTAAAAGTGATGCGAATGGCAGAGCTTTTCAGAAAGGATCTGTTTTAATTGGATATTTTATTGCAATCCGACGGGCAACTTTATCCGCCTCGTCACTCGGAACGCAAGCGAGAGCCCGAGCCCAAGCCTAAACCAAAGCCGCCTCCCTGCCCGCCGCCGAAGGAAGCGCCCTGCACTGCAGAAAAATCCTTTTCTTTAGAGGAACTTTTGCTGATCGGGGTGGCATTTTTGGTTTTTCGCTCCTCCAAGGAGCCGGATCTTCCTCTCCTTCTGGCGCTGGCCTATATTCTCTTTGATCCGCAGTTCTCTCTGAAGGGAATATTTTAAAAGCAACCGCTTCGCGGTTGCTTTTTTTTACAATCTTCGCTATAATAAGAATAGTTTTTTATAAAGGAAGTTTTTATGCGATTATATCCGTTTTTTTCATCCAGCAAGGGCAATTGCACCCTGCTGGTCCATCAAGGGCGGGGGTTGCTCATCGACTGCGGCATCACCTTTGCCCAATTAGAACGATCCTTAAAGTCGGTACCCATCGGGCTTTCGGAGATCGAGGGCCTTTTGCTGACCCATGAGCACAGTGATCATATCAAAGCCCTGCCCCAGCTGCAAAAACGCACCGCCCTCCCCTTTTTCGGCGGCGCGGGCACCCTTGCCGCCGCGGAAGTAGAGGGCACCGACCATCAGAATCAGCCCTTCGATATCGGCCCCTTTCACATTACCCCCATCGAAACCTGCCACGATGCCGCCTCCCCTTGCGGCTATCGCATCGAGGCGGGAGAGCAGGCCATGGCCATTGTGACCGATACCGGCAAGATCACCCCCGCCATGCGGCAGTATCTTACGGGCTGCTCTCTCATTATGCTGGAGAGTAATTACGATCCCGATATGCTGGAGCACGGCCCTTACCCTGCGGCTCTTCGGCGGAGGGTAGCCTCGGAAAAGGGGCATCTTTCCAATGGGGATTGCGGCGCTCTTTTGGCGCTTCTGGCCATGGAAGGCGCCTTAAAGACTGCGGTTTTAGCCCACATCAGCGATAACAACAACACCCCCCTTACCGCCAAAATGGCGGTGCTCAACGCCTTTGCCCAATACGGCATCGAGGGGGTTCGGGTGGAAGCGGGCGGACCCTTCTGCCCGCCTTTGGAGGTATAAGACCATGAAATGCACCGTTCTTTGTACCGGAAGCCTGAAAGAAAAATATTGGAAAGATGCAGAAGGCGAATACGCCAAGCGGATGGGGCGGTTCGGCGGCTGGAATGTCATTGAGCTGCCGGAGGTAAAGCTACCCCAGGATCCCTCCCCCCGAGAGATCCAACAGGCCCTTGCCAGAGAGGGGGAGGCCATCCTGAAGCGGATCTCCCCCCAAGCCTATTCCATCGCCCTTTGCGTGGAGGGCAAGCCCCTCTCCAGCGAAGGACTTGCCGCTCTTCTGGAAAAGATCCCCCAAGAAGGAAAAAGTGAGATCCTTCTCATCATCGGCTCCTCCCACGGGCTGGCGCCGGAAGTAAAAGCCGCCTGCCGCTATCGACTTTCAGTCTCCGCCATGACCTTTCCTCATCAGATGATGCGGGTGCTTTTGGCGGAGCAGTTCTATCGGGCGCATAAGATCAACGCCAATGAAAGTTATCACAAATAAAAAAAGAGGCTGTAAAAAACGTTGTTTTTTACAGCCTCTTTTATTGCTATTCATTTAGCAGCCTTCGCCCAGCTTCACTGCTTCAAAATCTTCCTCAATCTCCTTGGAGGGTTTCTTGGTCAACAAAGAAACCACCACAATGCAGATTGCAGAGAAGATGAAAGCAGGCAGCAACTCATAGATGGCAAAGACACCGCCCAGAGTGCTGATGACCAGCTTCCAGAGGAAGACCATGCCTGCGCCGCCGATCATACCGGCGATGGCGCCTGCCTTGGTGGTACGCTTCCAGAAGAGAGAGAAGAGCATCAGAGGACCGAAGGTAGCGCCAAATCCTGCCCAGGCAAAGGAAACGATATTAAAGATCACGCTGTTTTCATCCAGCGCCATCACAATGCCCACTGCGGCCAGCACCAGCAGGGTAATACGGGTCACCCACATGACCTGCTTCTCGGAGGCATTCTTTTTGCAGATACCCTGGAAGACATTTTTGGCAAACGCAGAGGCGGCGATCAGCAGATAGGAATCCGAGGAGCTGATGGTGGCAGCCAGGATGCCGGCCATCACAAAGCCTGCCAGAATGGGAGGCAAGGAACTGGTTGCAAGGGTAATAAAGATATTCTCCGCAGCCGATTTGGTCAGGTGCGCCACCGGGAAGACCTGACGGCCCACGATACCGATAAACACCGCCACAGCCAGGGAGATGACCACCCACACCATAGCGATCCGGCGGGAACGCTTCAGTTCATCCTCCTTGCGGATGGCCATAAAGCGCAGAAGAACCTGAGGCATACCGAAATAGCCCAAGCCCCAAGCCATCATGGAGCAAACGGTAAGGAAGCCATAGGGAGCGGGATCGCCGAAGAGGGGCTTGCCTGCTTCCACCAACTGACTGCCGTTTTCCATCACGGGGCTTGCCAGCCCGAAGAACTCCAAAAAGCCGGGGATGGACTGGGCATTCTGGATCACAGCGCCGAAGCCGCCGGCCTGCACCACACCCAAGGTCACGATCACGCCCAACGCAACGATCATCACAATGGCCTGCATAAAGTCAGAGGCGCTTTCCGCCAGAAATCCGCCCAGAATGGTGTAGAGCAATACAAAGACGGCGCCCAGGATCATCATCACCTTATAATCCAGCCCGAAGAGGGTGGAGAACAGTTTGCCGCAAGTTACAAAACAGCTGGCGGCATAAACGGTAAAGAAGATCAGAATAAAGGCCGCGGCCAGGAACATAATGGTCTTTTTCTTCTCGCGGAAACGGTTGGAGAAGAATTCCGGCAGAGTGATGGAATTATTGGCACGTACGCTATAACGGCGCAGCCGCTTGGAAACGATCAGCCAGTTAAAATAAGTACCGACTGCAAGACCCAAGGCAGTCCAAAAAGCATCCGCCAGACCACACCAATAAGCAACGCCGGGCAGACCCATCAGCAGCCAGCCGCTCATATCCGAAGCCTCGGCGCTCATAGCGGTGACCCAAGGTCCCAGGGAACGGCCGCCCAGAAAATATTCTTCGGAATTTTTATTGGCGCGCTTTGCATAAACAACGCCAATACCAATGACCGCTGCCATATAAATGACCATCGCGATCAGAATTTGCAAGGTTCTACTATCCATACCAAATCCTCCTGTTCTTGCAAACACTTTAGGGTAGAGCGAAATATCCAAACTCCGTCTAAAAAAGGCGGATTTTCACTCACTCCTCGTTAAAATACTCACCAATACTTTAATGATTTAAAGAAATAATATATATTGTACCAAAGAATTTTGAAAATTGCAAGAAAAACATCAAAAAAACTGCCGCTCTTTCGAGCGTCAGTTTTCATTTGTTTTGAATTTTTATACGATCTTCAAAGGTTGGATATCCTTTTCAGCAGCGTTTGCCAATGCACGGAAGATGATCTGTGCATCCACAACTGTCAAGCCCTTCACACAATCCAGTTCCACTGCGTTGGGATTGTTTACTGCATCAATCTTACCAACGATATACTGCAGCATCATCGAAACGTCTGCAGAATTAACAACTCTGTTGCCGTCTGCATCGCCCCAAATCACTTTCTCAACCGCGATGTCTGCAGAATCAACCTCGATTGCAAGTGCGTTATAGGAGTTATCATAAGCTTCGATCATTTCCACCATAACAGCATCGCGATAGATCCCCTCCCCATTCAGGGCTTTCAGTTCCATCTTCAGCGCAATACCATCGCCGGTTACCGGAGCACTGTTCAAAATAACGGTGAAGGTTCCGGTCTTATTGGGATCTGTGGAGGGATTATAGGAAGTAAACTCTTCAAACAAATCCCCGTTTGCCACATTAACCAACTCGAAATTGTCTTTATCGAAACTTACCTTTAAGGTTATCGCTCTCAGACCGGGAGCGTTATCCAGCAATACCTGAACATTGGCAGGAGTATTGGTGGTCGCAACACCAACCGTCTCAACCGACATATAACCGGCCGCTGCGTTTCCGTTCAGCACTGCATCAGCCGTAAACACATGAGTAGCCAGTGCGCTGATCTCAGACCAGGTATACAGCGAAACGGTGTCGGTATTCTTATAGTTGAAGAGATGACCAAATTCATCGGTGGGATAAACTGCGATTGTCTGGCTGCCCACATTGAAGGTCACCGTATAGGAAGGCGCTCTTCCGTCAATCACCAGAGTCGGGGTCTTATAGGTGGCATCCATGGTCCATGCGGCATAGCCGTTGGTTCCATCTACTGCGCTGTTCAGCGCATCCCGCGCCGTCTTGGCATCGGCATAGATCGTTACCATTGCGGCATTGCCTGCATTCAGCGCTGCGATGGCACCGCCTTCGCTCAAGTTGTCATAAGTACCGGCATTGCCTTCGGAATAGATGTTCTCCGCAACGGCAGTTGCAACGTTGGAGATCAGCGCCAAGCCTTCGGCAACGGCGGAATTTGCATTGATGGCATTATAAGTAACCGCAATGTTTGCCGCCTTCACATCGGAAGCATTTGAAACCAGCAGACCGGCTCCGCCGTTCAGCTTAACGCCGGTTACAGTATTGCCGGTGGCAATGATATTCTTCAATTCCACTTCGGTCGCATTACCGATCAAAATACCGCGATTCTCCGCATAGGTATCTTTAACGGTAAGAATCTGAGAACCCAAAACCGAAGAATTGATCACCGTTACCTTCGCCGTTGCCATGCCGATCATGAAGCCCAAGTCCGCGTCATCTGCTTTTTCGATCAAAGCAGACTTCACATGAACATTGCTCAAGGTCAAGGCAAGTGCCGCCTCATTCATCAGAATGGAAGCGCCCTCGGTCTTTGCATTCAGGAAGGTTACGTTTTCAATGGTGCTGCCGGTGAATCCATCAAAGAATCCGCCATCGGCACTCACCCAGCCGGAGATCACATGACCCAGACCGTTGAAATCAACAGCTAGACCCTTCAGACCATCAAAGGTCTCACCGGTCAGATCCAAATCATTGGAAAGATACAGTTTGCCATATGCGGCAGCGGGTGCTGCGGCAACCAATTTCAGATCGGCAATCGTGCGGATGGTATAACCAAAGGTCTTCGCATCATCATAAATTGCCATTTCAGAAACAGAAGGAAGTGTTTCGGGATGAGTGGTCGTATATTTTCCCTTGTTTTTCGTCAGACGCTCAACATCCTTTGCCATCGCCTCTGCATTGGGGTAATTATTCTTCTTGGCTCTTGCCAGAGCGGCGCCCAACTCTTCTGCAGCCTCAAAAGCGGCTGCATCTTTGCCCTTATAATATTTAAGGGCTTCGATCAAGGCGGCAGAATCCAACGGAGCGATGGATACTTCAACCTTTACATCCGTTTGATACAGATGCAACTGATCGCCAACCACATCTGCACTTCCTGCAATTACCTTATACGGACCGTTTGCATAAGAAGCATCTAATGTCACCACAGAATCTGCATATGCATAGAAGGAATAATCAAAATCAAAGTCTTTGGCAATATTGGTGTTATTCACCGTTACCACATCAACTTTTACGATTGCTTTATTTTTATCAAAAACCAGAGCAACAGCACCGTTCTCATCAACGGTATAAGAAACGACCGCCTCGGCAGGAACATAGCCGGCGTTCAATTTGTGCGCAAATGCATAAGGATCGGAATCATCCAGATAGTATGTATTCTCTGCCGCGGACTCTGCCAAAGCGTTGGCGCCTGCAGCGAAGCTGTTCTTTACGACAGCAGCACCGTTTGCCAACTCGGCAACACGGTCTCCGGCAGAGATGACACCCAGGTTATAGCAACCGTTAATCTTGACTCCGTCTTCCGCTACACCGACGATACCGGCAACCGGATAATCTGTCTTACCAACGGGATCGCCGTTCTCGTCTTTGGTTTCTTCATAAGCACCGGTCACCTTCACATCAGCAGCATTCCATACTTTGCTGATGGTGGCGCCTGCTTCTGCCTTACCCACAACAGCGGCAATACCATAAGTATTGTCGGTTGCTCTGTAAGCAGAGAGGACCGCACCGTTCGCAATGCCCAGATTTCGCACCACACCGGTTCCGGTCAAAACACCGATCAAACCGATGGAGGAATCCTGCACCGCTTCGTTGATCATTACGTTTTTGAAGGAATGACCGCAGCCATCCAAAACGCCGGCGAACTTCGGCAGAACTTCTTTGACCCCTTTCAGGTCTTCAAAATTCTCCAGATCCACATCGTTTCTCAAATAAAACGTTGTGCCGGCAAAATCCAGACCCTTTACCTGAGAGTCTTTCAGAACTGCGAACCAGTCTGCCGCATCAGTAATGGCATAGCCGACTAACGCAGAACCGCTGGCGAGACCAAACTGAGTATACAAATCTTTACTTGCATATTTAGGCAGATAAGGAGCAATATTCTTCAACTTCAAATTGGTCAACTTTGCAGCATCGGCCAATTCGGCAATATCTTCGTTTAAGATCGCCAAAGAATAACCGTATGCACTGCCGCTCAACTCGCTCTCGGTCATCCCGTCTTTCACGCCTTTAGCCTTCAGGTCTTTTAAGAACGCTTCAATAGCAGTAACAGGATTGGTTACAAACAGCGTACAGTCATACTGACTCAACGTGATCAATACGGTCTCCAGCGGATCCAAATCCACCACCGTATTATTATAGACCAAAGTAATATTTTTTCCGGGCATATAATAGTAGCCTGCCATCTGACTGAAACCGGTTGTCCCGGTCAAGCGATAGCCGCTCAGTTCCAAGTCCGCAGGGGCAAACTTATCGCCCTCGTTAACGCCCTCTATTGCAGGCAGATCCATTACTTTTTTGCCATCCATGTATAATTCGCGATAGATGGTAAAGGTCCCCTCTTCTTCTGCACTTACGGGAAGTACAAAACAAGTCAACAGAGACAGCATCATCAGGATTGCCGCAAATGCGGAAAATACCCGCGTTTTCTTTGTGGTGAACGTCATACTGTTCCTCCTTCTCTGGTGTATACAACCAAGGCGCCTTTTTCGGCAAACCCGATAAAGACGCTATTATATGCATATATTATAGCATAGGCACTATTCATTTGAAACAACCTTATGTTGTTTTTTTAGCACGATATGTGAAATCTTTCACTTTTTTTCCCAAAATTCAAAGGCGGTTACCGAACGGAAAGATTCCCCCGCCTTCAGAACGCAGGAGGGAAATGCGGGACGGTTGGGAGTATCGGGGAAAAACTGGGTTTCTAAGCAAAATCCCTCTCGCTTCCCGATGGGGCCCTTCTTTCCGGTGGGCTGATCCAAGAAATTGCCGGTATATAATTGCAGGCCGGGCATATCGGTATAGCAGGCCATAATAAAGCCGGTGGCATCGCCCTCCACCTTCGCCTTCATGCCGGAGCCCTCGTTTAACACAAAGGTATGGTCATACCCGCCACCCAAGCGGATCTGTTCATCATCGGCGTCGATCTCTTGTCCAACCCGTTTATAGGCGGTGAAATCAAAAGGCGTACCCTTTACCGAACGAACCTCGCCGGTGGGGATCATTTTTTCATTGACAGGCAAGTAAGAATCGGCAAAGATCACCAGCTTATGATCCTCAATGGAGCCGGAGCCGTTGAGGTTGAAATAACAATGGTTGGTGGGATTAAAGACCGTATCGGCATCGGAGATAGCGTCATAGATGATCCGCAAGGTATCGTCGCACACCTCGAAGGTAACGGCCACCTTCATATTGCCGGGATAGCCCTCTTCACCGTCGGCAAGGGCGGTCTCCAGCGTAACGGCGGTCTCACTCTCCTCACGGACGGTCCAGATCTTCTTATCCAGCCCGATCCTGCCGCCGTGAATATGACCTCTGCCCTTTTCATTGCAGCCCACATCGTATTCCACCCCGTTTAAGGTGAATTTTCCGTCGGCAATACGGTTGGCATAGCGCCCCACCGTTGCGCCGAGATAAGCACCATATTGCTGATATTCCTCTACTGTGTCATAGCCCAGCGCAACATCAATTCCGCGGAATCGAATGCTTTGCAGGGTGGCGCCGTATGTAAGAACCGTCACGGTAAGATTTCCTTGGGACAATGTAATTTTTCTCATGTTAAACTCCAATCTATGGGCTCTTTTAAGAACTCATTTGCTTTTTGAAAATGACCGCAGCCGAAAAATCCGCTATGCGCGGATAAGGGGCTGGGATGCGCTGCTTCCAGTACCAAATGGGCAGGATTGGTGATCCGCTCTTTTTTGGCGCGAGCATGGCTTCCCCAAAGGAAAAAAACCATGGGGTCGGGGCGCTGATTTAACAGGTCAATCACCCGATCGGTGAAGAGTTCCCAGCCTTTTCCCCGATGGGAAGCGGGAGCAGAATCCCGCACCGTCAGCACGGTATTGAGCAGCAAAACACCCTGCTCCGTCCAACGGGTCAAATCGCCGTGGTTGGGAGGGACAAACCCCAATTCTGCTTGCAATTCTTTATAGATATTTTTCAAAGAGGGCGGCGGTTGGACTCCTTTTTTGACCGAAAAACAAAGTCCATGGGCTTGCCCCGGTTGATGATAGGGATCCTGCCCCAGAATCACCGCCTTAACCTTTTCATAAGGCGTCTGCTTCAAGGCGTTGAAAATATCATACATCGGCGGATAAATTGCCCGAGAGCGATATTCGGATTTTAAAAACTCCCGCAATTCCAAATAATAGGGCGCGGAAAATTGGTCTGCCAAAAGGGCATCCCAACTGTTTCCCAAATGAACCATCGGATCTCCTCACATTTTTTCACAAATTTGCCGAATCCCGCGGCAGAGCCACCGCACCGGTACCCCCATCAAAAACCAGAGGCAACAGTAAGGCAGGCAGATCTGACCCAGAAAATTCAGCGGTTTTTTGGAATAATCCCAAACATTTTGCTTGAGCAAAAGATTAAAAATACAGCCAAAGACCAATTCCACCCCGGTAATGACCGCGGCGGTCTTACAGCAGATCCATCGCGCTCCTTTTTTCACGCAAAGGGGATAAAGCAACAAGCCTGCCACTCCTCCTGCCAGCGCCATGCTCCAATGGGTTCTTCCCCGCCAAAGCAGTTCCAGCAGCGGATAGCCTGCAAAGCCCGCCGTAAAGGCGACAATTCCTTCGGATTTCTTCACATCGAACACCTCCGAAGGATAGGATGTTCTTAATTTTTCGATTTATAACGATCCACCCGAACGGCGCAAAGAATATAGCCCGCCAAAGTCCAGCCCAGCAACAGATTGCACCATAAAATCTTTTTGGCATTGGGCATCGCCTTGCGATAGGCGCAATAAGATGGTGCCATATAAAAAGGCAATACCACCGCTGCCACGATCATAAAAAGCAGATAGATCGCCGGAGGGGTCATGCCGGTAAAGCCGGTATTGAGGCTAAAAAACGCCACCACCACCGAAAATGCACCGGTGCAAAAGCAAAAGGTCCAAAGGATCTTCCAAAACAACCAGATGGGATTTTCTTTTCGGGGCACCGGATACTTCATAGACAATTCCTTTCTTCGACATCTTAAGATAATGCTAACATATTATTTACAAAAATTCCATTGAATTTTTTACCAAAAAAGTTATAATATAGTTAGTGAAATCATCGAAAGGAGCAGTCTTACATTGGGCAAACGCGCATTGGTGGTCATTAACCCCACCGCCGGTATGAAAAAAGCCAAGAGAATCATGTTTGATATCGTGGACCATCTTTCTCAGGAAGGCTATCAAGTCTCGGCGCAAACCACCGGAAAATCCGGAGACGGCACCTTATTCGTCAAAAAATACGGAAAAGGAAAGGATCTGATCGTTTGCTGCGGCGGCGACGGAACCCTCAACGAAGTGATCAACGGCATGCTGGAGATCGAATCCGATGCTGCTTTGGGCTATATCCCTGCCGGAACTACCAACGATTTCGCCCGCACCTTGCAACTGCCGAAAAGACCGATCAAATGTATTGAGCGGATTCTGGCAGGCAGCCCTCGTTCTTTGGATATCGGCACCTTCAACGGACGCAACTTTACCTACATCGCCTCATTGGGCGCATTTACAAAAATTTCTTATTCCACGCCGCAAAAACTAAAAAACATATTCGGTCATTCCGCCTATTTGATGGAAGGGGTAAAAGAGATCGGTAACATCTCCCCCTTTGAAGCAGAGCTCGAGGTAAACGGCGAAACCATCAGCGGCGAATTTGTATTCGGATCGGTCTCCAACTCCACTTCGGTGGCAGGGCTGTTTAAACTGAATCAATTGGACGTTCGTTTGGACGATGGAGAACTGGAACTGATGCTGATCCGCAACCCCAAGACCCCTGCCGATCTGATCCAGACCCTCAACGGATTGGTGCAATGCAGTTATGATCCTCGCTATGTTATTTTCAAACATACGAAAGAGGTAAAAATCAAAACCGCCGCCCCCTTGGCTTGGACCTTAGACGGCGAGCGCGGCGGCGAGGTAACCGAAGCGCACATCAAAGTGCAGCCCGGTGCCATTGATCTTTTAATGTAAAAAGGGGCTGTAAAAATAGTCTGAACCGCAAAGGGCAAGAAAAATAAGGGCTCTTCAATAAGACTCTGCCTTAAAAGCCATAAATAGGAAGGGAAATATCGAGTTTTCGATATTTCCCTTTTTATTTTATACCCTTTGCTACCTCCAAACCGAGCCACTCGGCGTATCGCATACGCCGTCGGGTAACCGCCTTCGGCGCTCGGTTTGAAGGTTTCAAACAATTTTTTCTATCCTTCAAAAAATCAGCCTGCTTCTGCAGGCTGATTTTTTATTTCTTCTTGTTGGATTGTTTCGGATTCTTCCTCAAGTTCCGGTTCTTCTTCGGGAAGTTCTTCCGGATCGGTGATCTCCGTTACCCCGCCTTCTTCGGCGTTCAGTTCTTCCTCGGCTTCGGTTTCAGGTTCTTCCCCGTCCACCTTACCGGCATACCACTTACGGAAGCGACAACCGTTTTCCTCGATATACTCCTCAAAGGAGATATCCCAATAAATATAGTTGTTCATCAGGTCGGCGGCGAACTCCAGATCATAATAGACACAAGAACCTAAATTCTTCGGGCGAAAATCATCATCAATCACCGCCTCATCCACCGGAATCCGCGCCTCATCAAACTGCAGATCTTCTGTTAGAAAGATCCCCGCCAGATCAAAGATGTCGCTATAACTCAGCGAGGTTTCCATGCAAGGCAAAAGCGTACGGATCAACATCGGATACTTCGAAAAATCCAGCGTTAATGCTTTTTGAAAGAGTTGTTCCATCACATAGCGCTGGCGCTGGGTACGGCCGTAATCGTTGTTTTCCCCGTCGGCCGTTGCTGCCATGCGGATGCGCGCATACGCCACCGCTTGCACCCCATTGAGGGTCTGAGGACCTGCCTTCTCAATATAGGTCTGCTTGGCGCCGCGGGACCATGCCATCTCATAGATCACCTTATTGGCGTATTTCACTTCCTCTTCCGAAAGATCCGCCTCAATGCCGCCCACCGCTTCAATAATGGACGCCATGCTCATGAAATCCACCGTCGCATAATCGGTGATGGTAAGATCAAAGGTTTGATTAAGAGTCTTGATCGCCAACGGTGCGCCGCCCAGATCATAGGCGGCATTGATCTTTTGGTAGCCATGCCCCTCGATCTTCACCAAACTATCCCGCATCACCGACACCAATTTGATGCAATGTCGCTCGGCATCAATGGTGATGATCATAATGGAATCGGAATTCCCCTCAAAATCTTCGGCTCTGGAATCAATGCCGAAGAGGGCAATCGACGTAATCCCCTCGGGAATCTCCAGTTTGGTAATTCCCAAAGCTTCGGGGGTCTTTTCGATCTCGGTATAACTCTCCTCATAAGGCTCAATATATTGCTCCTTCAAGGTGAGCACTCCAAGGATCCCAACAGTTAACACCGCCGCAATCAACAAAGTGATCACCGAAGAACCCCAACGCAGACGCCCGTTTTTCCAATATAGATTTTTAAACCACAATAAAATCTTCATAATCAGATCTTCATCGTCAGGCTGATGCGATGCTTGGCAAGATCCACTGAAAGAACCTTTACCTTCACAATATCGCCTACCTTCAATACCTCCGAAGGATGGCGGATAAAGCGGTCGCAGATCTGGGAGATATGGACCAAACCATCGTCGTGGACGCCGATATCAATAAAGGCGCCGAAATCAATCACATTTCGTACCGTACCCTCCAGCATCATGCCTTCCCGCAGATCCTCCAATTTCAATACATCGGATTTCAGAATGGGGCGGGGCAGTTCATCGCGAGGATCTCTGCCGGGCTTTTGCAAGAAGGAGGCAATATCTCTGAGGGTGAGTACACCGATGCCCAATTCCTCTGCCATCTTCTCTCCCGCCGTTCCGTCGGTAAACTTCACAATCTCCTTCACCGAACCGCTTTTGATGTCGCGGATGGTATAGCCGCATTTTTCCAAGAGAACGGTAGCGGCGCTATAACTTTCAGGATGGACTGCAGTGGCATCCAAAGGATTCTCCCCGCCGGAGACCCGCAAAAA
>JAZNGR010000066.1:0-3440 GCA_045576575.1 Eubacteriales bacterium | reverse complement strand
GTACTTTGGACGGCGCCGCTTCCACCACGAATGCGGCCGGTCTGGTAATGGGTCGTTACCGCGATTCGTCCGGCGCAACCTTGAGTATGACCAACGTCGTTTTGGCCGACAGTACTCTGATCGCAAACGGTGCCACCAATGAAGGCGGCGGTTTGGTGATCGGCGATTTAGCCTTCCGTAACACCGGTAAGACTCCCGTTACCATCAACGGTCTGGCGGTTATTAATTGTAAGCATCAGAACCTGTCTACTTCGAATTCCGGTATTATTACTTCCGGTTCTAAGTATTACGGTGCGATCTCTGCCAGCAATGTTTTTGCGGTAGGCAATATGAGATCTACCGATGGTGGCGCATCCTGGAGCGCGATGACGAATCTGATCCAGATTCCCAACGGCGGTAACCATAAAGGGACAACAGTTACCAATTATAAGACAGATGCCAATGTTACTTATGTAATCAAGAGTGCAGATGCAGATGTGGAAAGCGTAGAAAACGCAAACACCTCCGATGGATTTGGTGTCAGCTCCGCGCTGGGTTCTTTGAATGCGCTTTTTGATTTCGATTGGGCCCTTAAGAGCGGCAAGGTTGTTCCTGTGTATGAAGGCGCTGTTGTGCCTCATGCAGTAAACTTCGAGTTCGCAGAGGAAACCTTGGTTCTCTATACGGATGTGGAAACCGGAAAGGTAGAGGTTTCTACTCAGGAGAAGACTCGGATCGAATCGGACGAGTGGGTAGATGCCGACAGCAATCTTTGGACTGTTGATTGGGATCGGGTCTATACAGAAAATTGTACCTATAAACTGAATTACACGCTCAGTTATGTATACAACCAGAATCAAACCCATAACATTGTTTGTACCGAGGGCGATTGCAGCCATGCACAAAGCAATGTTGCTTGTACTCCTGTTGATAACGATGAAAAGGATGTAGCGGTTGGCTACTATACTCCTGCCGAGAATGCATATATCTGCGAAGTCTGCTCCGGTGAGTGGACAGTTGCAGATGAGAGCATTGACAGCCCTGCTCCCTTCAGCATTAAATTGAATCAGGAAACTTATAAAGTGGGGGATACCGTTCGGGTTACCGTTGCTCTTAAAAACGATGCCGAAATCCTGGGCTATGATGCAACGCTTACTTATAATGCTGATGTGTTGACCTTTGTCAGTGCAGATAGCGATTGGTGTAGCGTTGGCGACAATAACGGTGTTTTGACCATGAATGTATTGTCTGCCGATGGTACTCCTGCAGCAACCGCAGTAGAATTGACTTTCGCCATCGCCGATGGCGTGACGATTGCGGATTCCGCTTTAACTATGACCTTGGGCACTGTTCTGGGTTATGATGCAGACGGTGTGACGGTTGTACTTTCTCCTCGGACAAACACCGTTGAAGAAACGGTTTATGTACGCGGCAAAGTGCCTGTTGGTGAAGTAGAGACCAATGAATTGGCAAGCGACTTTACCATTTCTTCCTTTGAAGAACTGATCTGGGCTGCTAATAATTATGCCCTCTTTGAGGCTGGCGATACCCTCTATCTGACTACTGATCTGGATATTGCTGACTACGAAGGCGACTTCGCCGCCGATTTCCCCGGCTTTGGCGGTTCTTCGGATACTGCAATGTTCAAAGCAAACTTCGACGGTGAAGGTCATACCATTACCGGGTATAACGATACCAACGCCATGTTCAATAAGGTGGCTGCTATTACCATCAGCAACTTGAACTTTGAGTCTCCCGAATTGGGAACTGCCGAGACGGCCGTTCCTACAAACTTCGGTTTGGTATTGGGTGTAAACTCTCTGCCGAAGTCGGGCGGCGGCATCGTTGTAATTGAGAATGTTCATGTGAAGAACGGTATGATGTACGGCGCAGGCAACTGTGGATGGTTGAACGGCTTCCAGAATGGCCGCACCTCCGGACTGACTATTGAGAACTGCTCGGTTGTGAACAGCACCATCGAGGCAAACAACACTACCGGCGTTGGAATCATTTCCGGTGCCTATAAGTTTATCACCGGTTGTCCTTTAACCCTTAAGAATGTGGTCGCTGTTGGCAATACCATCAAGAACGCCTCTTCTACCTATGGCAACGGTCTGCTGATCGGTTATTGGAACGCAACTTCCTCTCCTGCAACCGTTACCTTTGAAAATGTTTTGGCAATGGACAATATCCTGGAAGCCGACAATGTCAACCAGGCCGCTGTGATTTCTCATCGTCGTGCCGGTAATCGTGACTATGTAATTAAGAACTTTATCAGCGTAAACAACCTGAAGACCACCGATATCGACGACGAAACTATGTATGAGGCAATTGACAGACTGTATACTGATAACGGTACGACCCTCAATGAGGATTGGTCTGTTTATTCCGATGCTGATTTGATGCTGGTAGATACCGGTTCTGCTTCTAAATCTTTTACTAATGTTGCAGATGCCGATGTAATTGGCGAGACCGTGGCGCTGAACGAAATCAATGCTGCTGCCGCACCCGATTGGGCATTGGTAGATGGCGTGATTGTCATGGTTGAGAATGAAATGGAAGCATATGCTACCGTGACCTTCAAATTTGTGGATCGCACCTTTATTTTGGGTGCCGATGAGAATGGCAAATTGAATGCATCCGATGCAGTGAAAACTGCAGTCGGTTATGAGAAGTGGTTGAATGCAAGCGGTACAGCAGTTACCATTAATTGGAATGCAACTTATACCGGTGACACCGTTTACACTGCTGCTGAACATGAAGGATTTACTGTTGAGACCAAAGAAGATGATCTCACCAATCACTATATCGTCTGTGCAGTAGAAGGTTGTACCGCTCCGGAACACAACTATGCTGTTGCTTGTACCGACGAGACCCCCGAAATGACCAAAGCCTCTTACTTCACTTTGGGTAAGAATGTTTATGTCTGCGAAGTTTGTGGTGTGAACACCTGGAGCGAAGAGAGTGCAGAATCTGCTGCAACCGCTCCTGCAATTGCCAATATCGCTTTCACCGCTGAAAGATATCTGGCTGATGAAAGTATTGTTGCGAACCTGAAGGTGGTTACCGATGCCAATATCGCCGGTTTCACTGCTGTGGTAACTTATGATGCAGAGAATCTGACCTTTGTGAATGCCACTGCAGGCAACGCTGCTTCTGTGACCGTTGCTCCTGTTGTGGACGAGGCAACCGGCACCGAAATTGCCGGCAAGCTGAATGTGACTGTAAACTCCGGCGATGGTTTAGCCCTCACTGAGCATACTTTCACCCTCAACTTCACCCCCGCAGGAACCAACGCGGCTACCGCTTCCATCGCTGCTGAGATCGGCTATGCTGTTCTGGGCGATCTGACTAAGGTAACCCCGCTGAACGTTTCTGCCGGTTCTGATACTGCTGAAGTGAATGCTCAGCCTGCAGAACCCGAAGTAGATCCCCTGACTTTGTGGGATTACACCATCGGC
>JAZNGR010000065.1:0-6631 GCA_045576575.1 Eubacteriales bacterium | reverse complement strand
CTGTCGCAAACAATGTAATGCCCCTTCTTGCCCTGCTTCTCGCAGATGGGTTTCACAAAATCAAAGAGGGGCTCATATTCCTTGTGCTCCAGATCGGCACCCACATACCGCTCCAGAATTTCATAAGCATTTTCACCCAGCTTGCCCAGTACCTTCTCCAAAAGAGCCTCAGCCATATAATAGGTATAACCGTCGATGGCTTTGACCTTGCAATAGGTCTCCTTGGGGTTTACGCAAAGAGCCACATTGCTGGGCAAAGTCCAGGGAGTGGTGGTCCAAGCGAGGAAATAGGCATCCTCACCGATAACCTTAAAGCGAACGACCGCACTGCGCTCTTTTACCGCCTTATAGCCCTGGGCCACCTCATGGGAGGAGAGGGGGGTTCCGCAACGGGGGCAATAGGGAACGATCTTAAAGCCCTTATAAAGCAGCTTCTTTTCAAAGATCTTCTTCAGCGCCCACCATTCGGATTCGATGAAGTTATTATGATAGGTCACATAAGGATCATCCATATCAGCCCAGAAGCCAACGGTACGGGAGAAATCCTCCCACATTCCCTTATATTTCCAAACACTCTCTTTGCAGTAGCCGATGAAAGGCTCCAGACCGTATTCCTCGATCTGCTCCTTGCCATCCAGCCCCAGCATCTTTTCCACTTCCAGTTCCACCGGCAGACCGTGGGTATCCCAGCCGGCCTTGCGGGGGACCATACAGCCCTTCATGGTACGGTAGCGGGGGATCATATCCTTGATCACGCGGGTCAGCACATGGCCGATATGGGGCTTGCCGTTGGCGGTGGGAGGACCGTCATAAAAGACATAAGGAGTCCCTTGCGCCTTGGTCTCCACACTCTTCTCAAAGATCTTTTCATCCTGCCAGAACTTCTCAATTCGTTTCTCTTCTGCCACGAAATTCAGATTGGGAGATACATTTTTATACATCTCAACTTCTCCTTTTCGAAAAAAATGACGCTTCCATCCTGCGAACAGGATGAAAGCGCCGAACTTTCATAACCACCTATTGCAACAGACCGTCATCTGCGGCTCTTGGTAACGCATGAGCGAATTGCGGAGAGGCTTACCGAGGGGAGACCCTTTTCAACCTTCAACTCTGGAGTGATCTTCGCATCCTGCTACTACCGTCGGGCTTCCACCGTCCCCGATTCGCTTTGGGTTTTCGCAAGACCTACTCTCTCCATCACAGTCTTTGCCACATTGTATCATATATAATGTAAAAAAGTCAAGATGATTTTGGAATTTCCTGTTGACAATGGGGGAGGGGCGTGATAACATATGAGCAGATGTTCATATGAATGGAGGTTCAAATGATGCCTGCTCATAATCACGAGAAAACCCTGGCGGCGGTGCGGGAGCAGATGCCCCCCGATGAGCTGCTTTGTAAGTTGGGTGAATTCTTTAAGGTCTTCGGGGATCCTACCCGCATTAAGATCCTATATTCGCTGTTTGAATCGGAACTTTGCGTCTGCGCCATTGCGGAGCTTCTCGGAATGACCCAATCGGCTATTTCCCATCAGCTGAAGGTATTGAAGGATGCCAAATTGGTGCGCTCCCGCAGAGAGGGAAAGACAGTTTATTATTCGCTGGCGGATGATCATGTCAGTCTGATCATCGGCCAGGGCTATAATCATATTACGGAAGGAGAACGAATCATGCGTAAAACATTTATGATGGAAGAGTTGGATTGCGCCCATTGCGCCGCTAAAATGGAGGATGGGATCCGTAAGTTAGAGGGTGTTTCCGAAGTGGCGGTGAATTTTCTGGCCCAGAAGATGATCATCGAGGCCGATGAAGAGCGGTTTGATGATATTATGAAAGAGGCCCAGCGGATCGTGAAAAAGATCCATCCCGCAACCCGTATTGTATTATGATGACCAAACGCCAAAAAACTGTATTGTATCGTATCCTTGGGGCAGTGTTGCTGCTGTTTCTTGCCTGGGTGCTTCCGTTTCGGGGATGGCTCCGCCTGCTTGCCTTTTTGATTCCTTATGGGATCATTGGCTATGATGTGCTGTGGAATGCGGCGCGAAATATTGTTAATGGTCAGGTCTTTGATGAAAATTTCTTGATGGCAATCGCTACCGTTGGCGCCTTCTTTGTGGGGGAATACCCGGAAGGCGTTGCGGTGATGCTGTTTTATCAGATCGGCGAGTTGTTCCAAAGCATTGCGGTAGGAAAAAGCCGTAAGTCTATTGCGGCGCTGATGGATATCCGTCCCGATACGGCAACGGTTTTGCGGGGAGGGGAAGAGGTAATTCTCTCCCCTGAGGAAGTTGACGTTGATGAGATCATTGTGGTGCGTCCCGGTGAAAAGATTCCCTTAGACGGTATTTTGTTGGAGGGCTCCACCATGGTGGATACCTCCGCGCTGACCGGCGAATCCTTGCCCCAAGAAAAAGAGCGGGGCAATGGAGTGATCAGTGGCTCGGTCAATTTAAGCAGCGTGATCCATATTCAAGTTACCAAACCCTTTGGAGAGAGTACGGTTTCCAAGATTTTGGAACTGGTGGAAAACTCTGCTATCAAAAAAGCCAAAGCCGAGCAGTTTATTACCCGCTTTGCTCGCTGGTATACCCCCTGCGTGGTGATCGGCGCCTTGTTTTTGGCAGTTCTCCCGCCTTTGTTTTTGGGCGGTTGGAGCGAATGGATCCATCGTGCGCTGATCTTTTTGGTGGTTTCCTGCCCCTGTGCGCTGGTGATCTCGGTGCCCCTTTCCTTTTTCGGTGGCATCGGTGGGGCCTCCCGTAAAGGGATTTTAGTCAAAGGCGCCAACTATTTGGAAACTCTTGCCAAGGTGGATACGGTGGTTTTGGATAAGACCGGAACCTTAACGAAAGGCAGTTTTTCGGTGGCAGAGATCTGCCCCCAAGGAATCTCTGATCAAGAACTGCTGACCCTTGCTGCCTATGGGGAGTGCTATTCCAACCATCCCATTGCCCAATCGGTATTGAAAGCCTATGGGAAAGAGGTGGATCATAGCCGTATTGCCGAAACCGAGGAACTCTTGGGCAAAGGCCTCCGCGCGGTGATCAACGGAAAGACCGTATGGGTGGGGAATGATAAACTGATGGAATCGGCAGGTGTTTCTCTGCCCGATCATATCCATTTCGGCAGTATGGTCCATGTGGCGGTGGAAAAGACTTATGTGGGTCATCTGGTCATCGCCGATGAATTAAAAGACGATGCTCAAAAGGCGCTTTCGCAGTTGAAAGCAGCAGGTATTCGCCGCACGGTTATGCTGACCGGCGATGCCGAAGCGGTCGCTGCAGCAGTGGCAAAAGATCTGCAGATCAATGAATATCGCGCCCAATTGTTGCCCCATCAAAAGGTGGAAGAGGTGGAGCGTCTGCTGGAAGAAAAACAGGGCGGTGCCCTTGCTTTTGTAGGGGATGGTATCAATTATGCACCGGTGCTGACCCGCGCTGATGTGGGGATCGCCATGGGAGCATTGGGAAGCGATGCCGCCATCGAAGCCGCCGATGTGGTGTTGATGGATGATCAGCCAGCCAAAATTGCTGAAGCGGTTCGGATCGCCCGCAAGACCATGGCCATCGTTCGCCAGAATATCATCTTCGCTCTTTCGGTGAAGGGGCTTGTGCTTTTGCTGGGCGCCCTCGGAATTGCGGGAATGTGGCTGGCGGTCTTTGCCGATGTGGGAGTCATGGTGATTGCCATTCTCAACGCCATGCGCGCCTTAAAAACATAAAAAAGCGCCCTTCGGGGCGCTTTCTTCATTAAATCTTAAAACTTTTCCCTATTTTATCTTAAAAGAAAGTATGCTATAATGAGGTCAAACAGGAGGTTTTGGCTATGCATAATATTTTGATCTGCGACGATGAAAAAGATATCGTCAATGCCTTAAAAATATATCTCTCCGACCCCGATTATACCCTCTATGAAGCCTATAACGGATTGGAAGCACTGAAGGTGATGGCGGAGCATCCCATTCATTTAGTATTGATGGATGTTATGATGCCGCAATTGGACGGCATCTCTGCTTTGGCAGAAATCCGAAAGACCAGCAATGTTCCCATTATTCTATTGACCGCTAAAAGTGAGGATGGCGATAAGATCTTGGGACTGAATGTGGGTGCCGATGATTATATCACCAAGCCCTTTAATCCCTTGGAGGTCTCGGCGCGGGTTCGTTCCCAATTGCGGCGGTATTTCAAATTGGGCAGTGGGGTAGAGCGACCTCAGGTGTTTATCGTCGGCGGTTTGGAACTGAACGACGATACCAAAACCGTCTTGGTGGATGGGGAAGAGGTCTCTCTTACCCCAAAGGAATACGATATTTTAAAACTTTTGATAGCAAATCCTGATAAGGTATTCTCCCCAAAAGAGATTTATAGCATCATTTGGAAAGAAAAGCCGTTCGGTTCCGATAATACAGTGGCGGTTCACATCCGCCATTTGCGGGAGAAGATCGAGATCGATCCTTCCGATCCTCGTTATATCAAGGTCATCTTCGGGCAGGGCTATAAGATGGAGAAAGGAAGAGTGCGATGAGAACCTTTATCCGTACCATGGCAGGAAAAAGCCTGTTGTTTGTGGGGTGCATTTTGTTTCTTGTAGTATCTGTAGTGTCGGTGTTCGGTGCAGTATGGATGGTGAATTTTGAGTTTTATACCCGCACCGAACAGCAAACTTTCGATCTCTTCATCGAAGGGGAATTGCGCTCGGAGGGCCATGAGATTTTAAGAAAATGCCTCAATAATAACGGCGTTCTTCCTGAAGAGGCCAATCTGTTGTTTGAGGTTTATACAGAGAATGGTACTCTTTTGTATCGCTCGGATGTTACTCAAACCCTTAAAGTAGAGCCTAGGATTTATTCTATTCGCTACGGCACCCTATGGAGCGGGGACCGTATGACCGATGTCTGGTATCACGATCCCTCTATGCCTACCGACGAGATCGCCCGCTATTATACCATTCAGTATTCCTTCCAAAAGAGCTTCCCCGAAAGTGACCGTTATGGCCTTCTTTATCGTTTTATTCATACGGTTTATGCCCTGCGCTATTGGGTCTATCTGATCTTTTTGGTGGCTTTTTCTCTGTCGCTGACCTGCTTTATCACGCTGATGTGCGTCTCTGCCCGCCGCCCCGATACCGAGGAACTGGTGCCGGGACCGTTGAACCGTATACCCTTTGATGTATTGCTGGCGGCAACGGTTCTGCTGGGCATCTTTTTCATCTATTGCTGTGATTATCTCTTTTATGAAGATATTATCATCGTGATTTTCTTCATCGTCGGCGGTTTTCTTTGCGCCAACGTCCTTTTGGGGTTGTGTGTCAGCATTGCGGCGCGTGTAAAGCAAAAAAACCTTACCAAAAACACCGTCATTTATCGGGTATTTTCCTTTATCGCGAAAACCCTGCGGGCTCTTGCAGCTCTGCTGTTTCAGATTCCACTGATTTGGCGCACTGCCGCCATCTTGGGCGGGCTGGTCTTTTTGGAGATGCTGGTGTTTTTTGTTTATCACTGGTCTCCCGAAACGCTGTTTCTTTATTGGCTGCTGGAAAAATTTTTGGTAGTTCCCGCTGTACTGTATATTGCAGTGGTGCTCCGCCGCCTGCAAAAGGGCGCCGATGCCTTGGCCAAAGGCGATCTTGCCTATCAGACCGATACGAAGGGGTTGATCTTAGATTTTAAACGCCACGGGGAGAATCTCAATGGTATCGCTAAGGGGATGACCCTTGCGGTGAATGAGCAGATGAAGAGCGAGCGGATGAAGACTGAACTGATCACCAATGTTTCCCATGATATTAAAACGCCGCTGACCTCCATTATCAATTATGCCACCCTCATCAGTAAGGAGCCTAATGAGAACGAGAAGATCACCGAGTATTCCGCTGTTTTGGTGCGGCAGTCGGAGCGGTTAAAGCGATTGATTGAGGATTTGGTGGAAGCCTCCAAAGCGTCTTCCGGCAATTTGGAGGTAGAACTTGCGCCTTGCGATGCCGCGGTCTTTTTGACCCAGGCAGGCGGGGAATATGCCGAAAAATTAGAGGCGAGCGGCCTTTCTCTGATCACCAAACAGCCCGAAGATGCGGTGATGATCATGGCCGATGGACGCCGTATGTGGCGCATCTTCGATAATTTGATGAATAATATTTGTAAATATGCCCAAAGCGGGACCCGCGTTTACCTTACCCTTGAAACAGTAGGAAAGCAGGCAGTGATCACCTTTAAGAATACCTCCCGCGATCCGCTGGATATCTCCGAAGCGGAGCTGATGGAGCGGTTTGTGAGAGGTGATACCTCCCGCAATACCGAAGGGAACGGTCTTGGCCTTTCCATCGCCCGCAGTCTTGCAGAGCTGCAGGGCGGCTCCTTGCGGCTGGAGATCGATGGGGATCTGTTTAAAGCAATTTTATCTTTTCCCATCCTATAAAAAAAGAGACAGTTCTTTTTTAAGAACTGTCTCTTTTTTTATACATCGATCACCATACCGTCCGATGCAAGAACAGTAGGGAAGGGCGCATTTGCCTTGAATTCGTAAGCAGATGCGATCCATTTTTGAGAAATATGGTTGATGCAAAGCTTTTTGGGCGGGTTTTCAGCAAAAATGATGCCGTATCGTTGGGCAGGAAAATGCCCCAATTCGCAGACC